>NZ_JBTVVN010000029.1:0-49270 GCF_054819755.1 Clostridium sp. DL1XJH146 | reverse complement strand
GTGAACTGTGAACTGTGAACTGTGAACTGTGAACTGTGAACTGTGAACTGTGAACTGTGAACTGTGAACTGTGAACTAATAATTATGGTCTTATCTCCACTTCCGTACCATACTTAACATATTGCCCTATTATTGCAATATCCTCATCATTTAAAGCTATACATCCAGCTGTCCAGTCCTTCTTCCAATTTCCTTTAAATGTTCCAACTCCATGAATACCTATTGCACCACCTAAAGGTGAATTCCAAAGTGGTTGTTTTTTATTATTAATGTTCTCTTCTATTTGATTAAATAAATTCTGATCTATTAATCCATTTTCTAATCCTCTTTTAGCATCTTCAATATTTGGATAACTTAATCCTAAAAATAAGCTATATTTACTTTTATCATTAATAGTACATATATAATAATTTCCTTCTGGAGTTTTAAAATCCCCTTCTTTTTCCTTATCTCCTATAGGGCTTTGTCCTAAATATATTCTAAATCTACCAATTAGTTTGTTATTTGCATAAAGTTCTAAAACATGTTTATCTTTATATATAATTATAGTAGCATCTTCTAATTCCAAATCATATTCATTGTAGAACAACTCCATATCTTTCCCTTTTTCATAATAATCCTTCACTAATGTCTCTTTTCTCTCTATATTATTCTCAAAATATTTTAGGTCTTGTTTGTCTATATCAATTGCTCCTAAATCACTATGATCCTCAAAAGTATTCTTAACTCTTTTATTATTAATAAATATAAAACTTATAATTATTATAATAATTCCCGTTAGAAACAGGGTTCCTAACATTTTTTTCAAACTCATTTATGTCTCCTCTTTTTTTGAAAAACTACCTCTACCAAAATATACAATCATTACAAAATTAGAGTTGCTTAATAGCTTTGACCCTGAAATTCCAATAAGTAGACGGGTAATATTACCCTATCAATGTCTACTTCCTAACTATATCTAAAACTTCATTTTCTACTTTTTCAATATTCGGAACATAACTTTTTAATAATGTCATACTTCCTTTTAATGTATATTCCCCTAAAGTTGCCGGAACAAAAATACTATCACCAATATTTATCTTTTCAACTATTCCTCTTGCTTCTATCTCTCCTTCACCTTCTACACAAGTGAATATATAAAATCTTTCTGAATCAGATTCTTCTTTGCAAATTGTATTTATATCATATTTTTCAAGAGAAAATTCATTGCAAAGACATAAATAACTTTTGCTATATCCTTCTCTTTCAATTTTTACTCCTGTTGAATTCTCACCTCTTAGATTAACATCAATAACGTCAAGAGCCTTATCTACATGTATCTCTCTTCCTCTATTATAGTCATAAAATCTATATGTAGTATCTGAATTTTGTTGTATTTCCGCAATAATTGCACCTGGTCCTATTGTATGAATAAGTCCACTTTTAATAAAATAAGTTTCTCCTTTTTTAACTGGAACAAAATTCATATAGTCTTCTATATTTCCACCGTCTAGAGCTTCTCTTATTTGTTCTTTTGTACAACCTTCTTTTAAACCTAGTATTAATTGTGTACCTTCTTTAGCATCAACAACATACCATACCTCTGTTTTACCCATATCATTTTCTACTCTTCTTGCGTACTCATCATTAGGATGAACTTGAACAGATAACTTATCACTAGTATTTAAAAATTTAATCAACAAAGGAAACCATTCTTTAGATATCTCTGTACCAACTAACTCTGAACCATATTTAGAAATCAACTCTTCTAATGTACTTCCTTTAAGCTCTCCACTCGCAACTACACTCATCCCATTCCTATGACAAGCTACATCCCAACTTTCTCCAATTTTACCTTCTGGCAAATTATCTCTAAAATTTTCTAAATCTCTTGCTCCCCAAAGTTTATCTACATAATAATTCTCGAATCTTAATGGATACATATAATCACCTTTCAATTTAAATTTATATTTTTTTTAATAGTATATCAACTTCAAGTTTACCGTTAATGTCTAATCTTATATATTTGTTATCAAGACTATTATAATTATTACATCCCCTTATTACAATACCTTTCCCCTCTAAAATATAAAAGAATGCTCTTAAATATCAAGAGCATCCCTTTGTATATTACAATAAAACTTTAGATTTTCTAATAAACACTTATAAATTAAAACCGCTCTTAATTTATAATCTCTTATAGTTTTACAATCAAATAATTCATATCAATTTATTTTTTATCCGTAGTTGCCATCACTTCATCTTTTGTTTCACTAATACTTTTTGAAATTTTTGTGTCTCCATATAAATTACTTAAACTACCTATTAAATCGTGCAAGAAATTTGCTCCTCTTGAAATTAATAAACCGGTTAAAACTATACCAATGATAGGAATTTTAAAAGGTACACCAACAACAGCAAATAAATCTGCACCTGTGCCTATTGCTATAATTATTCCAACAATTATTGCTCCTATTCTATCAAAAGATATTTTACCTTCTTGCCAAACCATTTTTAAAGTTTCCCAAACAGATTCACCTAAAAATGCAAGTACTAATAACATTGCAACGCTCATCTAAACACCTCCTCACATATTAATTCAATCTATTTATAGTAAACTTGTCCAATATCATAGTATGCATTGTGTAATAAAATGATTAACCTTTTTCCATTATTATCAATACAATAATAGTATAAGCAATATACTTATGGAGGATTTATGTATTTTAATGGTTTTACACCAAGAATGATGGAAGATGAACAAATTTATCGCCAAAAATTATATGCTTTTTCAGTTCATGGAAACAGTATGCTAATACGCTACTCTAATAGACTAAAGGATATTGATAGAACTGGTCCTTTTATTAGAGTTGAAGGCAAAAAGGGTTCCAAAAATACATTTTTATTTACTGTACCTACTCCACTGATTGTAAATGATAGAAGAACTAAATTAGAGACAGCCGTATTAAGATTCAGATGTGGCTCAAAGGATGCCTATATTAATGCAGTAACAATCTATGATGGTGAGAAAGAAATAACGTCTCAAACTGGATTAAAAGCTTCTCCTGAAGAATTTAAGACTAGAAAATTCGATATTCCGGGAAATGTACAAGTAAAACTAGGAATAACTATTGCCTTGGATGTTACATTTGGAAATAAATCATCATCACATGTTATGGATTTCAGTACTGCTGGTTGTGAATATACATTAATTTAGTGCATACAAAAGCCAGCAATCTCCTAGATTACTGGCTTAAAACATAACTGCTAGTGAACATAGCCTTTGTAGCTATTTATCTACACTATCAATATTAAATGAGGATTCATTCAAACAATCAAAAACATTCTAATTTATAAGCTTTAAATACTCTCTATTTTGAGTGTACAACCATCATTTTAATTCATAAATAATATATTTGTCACTAATCTAGGATATAATCTACTTCCCAAATCTTTACCCGTTTCACTATGAACCTGATCAGTTGCACATTGACTGTTACAAGGTACAGTTTGCCACAAAGTATGAACCTTATCCCATTCTGTAATTTGTTCTTCTGTGAATTCCATATCCAATATATCTTCTGCTACATATTGGCATAAGAAAATCTTACTCATCCACGTATTGTTACTTGTTGAAGAAAGCTTCCATCCACCAGAAACTGGATCTAAGCAAATTCCTTTTACCAGTATCGTTTTAAGATGCTCTTTTAGGATTTTTACTAAATTTGCGTATCTTCCTTCTTCACCTGTAGCATCCTCATCACCTATGATATATGGAAATACCAAACCTTCTATAGCTGGAATTATTCGAGATTCATTTCCCTTTTCAAAAACAGCTGGAATATATTTTTCATCTAAATCAAATTTATTTACTAAACTTTGACATAAATTTAAAGCCTTTTGATGCATTTCAGTAGCCTTCCCCTCTTTACCTAAAACTTTATAGAGATTTTCCATGCATACATAAGCTGCCCATGTTTTTACTGCTAAGTATAGATTGTTTCTAGCCTGTCCTAAACTTACATCTAAACTATCGTAAGTTGTTATTTCAGCACCAATTCCACAACGTAAACTGTCTGTATCAATAACTCCGTCATTATTTAAATCCCTTGCTAATAATGATTCATAGCATTTATCGAATACATCTAAATTATTATTGACCCAATCCTTGTCCCCAGCATTTAATGCATATACAGATGCGCATATTACCCAGTTTACTAATTGCTCAGATGTCATATATCCAAAGCATCCATCTAAGTTTGACCTTTCATAAGAAGAATATCCCTTAGGAGAAAACATATTTGCAACACCCATATCATGAGTAAAGGAAATTCCTCCTTCATGCTCATTGCCTTCTAAATCCTTAACCCCTTCACAATATGAATATCTATTGACAAAAAGGTCCAAGGAATTCTTCATTGTCCACGGATGATATTTCATTTCAAAATGCAAATGATCAACGGTTAAATCGAAGGTATTCATCATTCTGTATTCACCTTCATTACTTACCCAAATATATTTATTATTTGAATCAAGTAATAATTCTGAATTAGCATAATAGCTATGTGTTGCATGAGCTATTAAGAATTTTCTATATTCATTCATTTCTTTTTCTTCTAATTCTTTGTCTTTTTGATTACATATATTTATATAGTAATCTTTGTTCTTCAGTAAAAATTCCATAACTTCTTCAATATTTTCAAATAATTCTGTATAAGCAAATCTGCTTTTAATACCTGATGTAATATTACCACCTTGATAAGTTGCAAATGAAAAATAAACCGTTTTCTTTTCATTCGCTTTTACTTTTATTCTTAAAACAACCTCATTACCTAATTTATTGAGTAGTTGATCATCCTTATCCGCCATAGACATTAAAGCCATCCAGTCAATGTTCTCTTGAATTTCTACTGATTTTTCACAGGCAAAACCGTATCTAGTATCAACCGCTCCTCCTAATAGTGAAAATACCTCGTTATCAGATAAAAGTCTTCCATTTTCATCTAGTTGCATACCAAAGAAAAGTTCTGCATCTTGTGTATTATTTGAATTGTCCAGAGTAACCTCTCCAATAAAGCCAGGAGCTAATAATAATTTTTTTTCTTCTAAAGTTAAATCTTCAACATCTTTCACTTCTGTAAAAGGACTGTAGAACTTAAAGCTTATATTTCCTGCTTTCCAACTATCGCTAGCCCATTTCATTTCTCTAGTAATTTCATCTTTTTTGAATATATTTACTTTTTTATCATTACTAGTAGTAGACCCTTCTAAGCCAAATTCTGATAGTTTATTACCAAAGTCTAATTTAGCAAATGGAAGTAAATTCATCTTGTCATTTTTATATCCTATATAGATATTCTTATTTGGCGATTTTACATCACTTAATGAAAAACCTCCGCCTTCACCTATTTTCCCTAAAAGAAAGCTTGCATAAGCCCCAAAACTACTATGATGCGCTTGATATGATTTATTGTACATTTTTCTACACTCCTTAGTAACTATTGAATTTGGTTGATTGAACAATATTTCAATCGCTGATTTATATCTTTCTGTTATCGCCAAAATTATTAATTCCATACTAGATTATTAAATATATAAGCCTAAATACATACCCATTATAAATAGTATATAATAACCTTATGACTTTGTAAACCCACTTTAAAAAGATAAATTCATCATATTTTTAGCTCTTTATTATACATGAAAAAAACGCTTACAATATTTACTTAGTAAGCGTCCCTTAATATTTTATATACAGTTGTATTTACTATCGGTGTATTAACTTATAGATACATTTAAAAAAAATCCAGTAATCTTTACGATTACTGGATTTTACATGGCAGGGGCACCAGGACTCGAACCCGGAACCAATGGTTTTGGAGACCGTTGTATCGAAACTTTTATTTTTTATTTACAAACGTCCATTTTACAGTGCCCTATATATTGTATAAAAATTTCTCATTCGCAACATATTTCAATGTAATTAAATTAGTTTCAATGTAATTTAAATTTTTGTTCAGTATTTTGTTCAGTATTTTATAATAAACTAAGATATATATTTAATAGTTCAGTGAACTTTATTAGTTCATTTTCTTTAAGTCCTTTAGTTTTTAAAAAATCGAAAATAGCGCTAAACGATTCAGCTCTTTTTTCCCACTTTTCTGTTTTTGATAGTTCTTCTACACTTTTATTATTCATCCGCTTCCCCCTAAATTTTATTATCTTGATTATACTCCTATAATTTTAATTTTACAAGAACGTTTGTTCTGTATACCGAACGCTATCTTTATAATAATTCCTCACAATGTTTAATTCCTTTAAAACTTTATCCGTAATAAATAACATAACTTACAATACATAAACAAATTTATTTCTTGAATCTTTGGGCTTTAATTAAATTTTCTTAATCAATAAACAAATTTATTTAGTGAAATTCGACTATTATCGACAAAATAACATTTGTTAACTTTTTGTAAACAATAAAATATGCATATCTTATATTTTAATTTTATCACAATATCTTATCGCTACCAGCGATAGTTTCGACATATATTTCCTGTACAACCAATAAGCAAGCATTGAATTTTGTCGAAATAAAGGTTATATATTAAATATCTCTATAATTTTTGGAAGTGATATATGAAAGCATATATTAAGATTAAAGAACTTAGAATAAAACATAATTTAACGCAAACCGAATTAGCAAAGAAATCTCATATATCACAGAGTTATTTGTCTGAACTGGAACATAACAAAAAAAGTCCTACTTTAAGACAATTAGGAAAGATAGCTGAAGCATTAGAAGTTCATCCAACTGAACTTTTTTATTTTAAGTAAAAAGTGCATCACTTAGCATCACTTTATACAAACATTTATATATTTTATTTATTATAAGTGTATAGGGGTGATGCACTTGATAAAAGATGAAAATACTAGAATTACGATAACAATACCTAAAAAATTACACAGGAAATTAAAGAAAGATGCTGCTTATGAAGATAGATCTGTTAGTAATATGGTTTCAAAAATACTAAAAGAGTACTATAAAATGAATAAAGAAGATTAAGTCTTGGTTAACAATCTAAGGCTTAATCTTAATACAAAAAAGGCGCACTCCAATATCTTAGTATAGAGGAATTACAGTGTTACTATGAAAATGCTAGGCGGTCCGATATAGCTGTATTGAAGATGTTGGAGTGTTACTCTAATTTTGTTACTGTTGTGGTACACCTCAAATAACAACTTTTCTGTGATTTATTTATACGTACTTTTATACGTATAATAAAGAACCCCAAGATTAGATCCTGGGGTTCTGTGCTTTCTTAACTAAATAAACATTACTACTTAGTTTAGATCCTCTTATTGTAATACAATTATTTTCAAATCTACCTATACTTTTTAATTCTAATATAGAGTATTTAGTAATTAAGATAAATCTTTCTTCTGTTTCTTCATCCCCAGTAAAAGAATAAATATTATACTGTAGCATATACAATATAGGGTTAACATAAACTAAATCATTTCTTACCGATACAATCCCAATTACTATGAAAATAATAAAAAACATAGTCAATGCTTTAAAATCATTTGAATTAACAGTTATAAAAGGAAGAATGTAAACTAAAATATACTCATTTATTTTTTCATTATTTCTTTTTAAACAATGAAATTTTTTGTAATTCGTGCTTGTAGCTGCTGCTCTTATTATTATCATTAACAGAATTAATGAAATTATAGTTAATCCTAAAAAAGCAATTATCAAGACAATATTTTTTTTTGCTGTAGCAATTAGTAAACTGATATTATAATCTTCTTGAATTTTTATCTCTACATATTTTGAATAAGTATCAAAACCATTACTAATAATAAAAATTATATACAATGGGATGTATGACGATATAAATAAAATCCATTTACTAAATTTAGTAATCACTAATACTCAGCTCCTTAAATTCTATGAATTTGTAAGTCTGTTCCCAATTATCGTCTTTGCATAACTATCTGATAGTAAAGCAACTAATATTGATAATTGTTCTTTACTTTCATACTGAAATTTATTATTAACAAATTCTATTGGCAATTCAGCTTCTCTTATAGCCTCTGAAACTCTATCCAAATTTTCTAATATCAATGAAATACTGCTATCTCTCATTGCTCTAGTAAATTGTTTTGCAATTCTTAAACTATTCTGGCAATCTTCTTTAAAATCTTCTATATTATTTATAAGGTTACTTCTACTAATTTCTTCTAAAGCTAAACCCAAATTTTCCATATAATTATCTTTATAATTTGTTATAACTTCAAATGAATATCTATTAAATACAATAATTATATCATCATTGACTACAATAAAATCTATAATATTATCAATTTGAAAAATATTTTCATCAATTTTCCTTAACTGATTATTTAAAATTCTTAGTCTTATACCTTTTGATAGACTTTTAGATTTAGAATATCTCCTAAAAATTTTAATATTATCAGTTCCATTAGATATTTCTGATAAATAAAAATTAATTTCTCTTAGTTCATCAAAATTTTGTGCTAAATTATTAAGATCTTCTTTACTATTCCTTAACGTTGTATACCCATCAACAATAGTTGCTCCTATAAATTCAACAGTTCCATCTTTTTTCCCTACTGCATCAAACTCAACCAAATCATTAATTCTAATAATATTGTCAATAGTCGGTTTTAATAACCTGTATATCTCGTTTTGGACTGCATCTCCTAATTCAGATTCTAAAAAACTATAAAACCGTCTACTCTTATGTCCAAGAAACAATTTCACATCACTATTTTGTTCTGTAAAACCATTTAATGCCTGTAGTAACTCATTTTTATTCATATATTATCTCCTATTATAATATTTATATTCCAAAAAATATATGCTATAATAGAGATACATTTATTGAAATATATTTTGTTTTTAGAAACCACATTGACGGTCAATCAGCAGTGGTTTCTTTTGTTATATTGTATACTTTTTTACTAAAAAGGACAAGTTTTTCCAAAAATAAAAAAAATCCCTGAGCCTAAGCCCAGGGTAAAATTTAATCTTCTAATTCTTCTGTATTTTCTATGCTATTATTTATAACTCCATCGTCCAATTTGTCCTTAGCGGCTTTATATAAAGCACTTACTATTTTTCTTAATATAGATTTTAGTGCCTCCTCTGAAAAAGCTAATGTAATGACTTTTGGTAGCAACTTATATAAATTATCTACAACCCAATCTTCTTGATCTCTTCCTGAATCTAGCACTGCTTTCTTTGCTAGCCTTTTAGCTTGTAGCATCATACTAAAAGCTTTAGACTTAAATTTTTCTCTTTCGAATAGTGCATATGCAAGTACAGCGATTATCACAACAATTATAAATCTGTATTCAAAAATAAAGTTAAAAATTTGTTCTTTCATTAATCTTCACATCTCCTTTTTTATTTTAATAATTCAGCCCAAGTTAATGGCCCAACAATTCCATCTGGTACTAAATAATTCTTCTTTTGGAATGCAAGAATAGCTGCTAATGTTTCTTTGCCAAAGAACTTGTCAGCGCCATAAATAGGTAATTTATATCCCTTGTATAAAAGGATTTTCTGAATAAGATATACAAAGTATTTTAAATTTGAACCCTTTTTAATAAGTGGTACCGCACTAGCAGTCTTAACTCCCCAAATACCATCCAATTTTAAAGCATGTCCCCATTTGTCTTTATATCCGTATTCGTTGCACAATTCTTGTATTTGTCTTACAGTTACGTGTCCATCACCTACACCAGCTGATGGTTTCTTCGCAGTTGCTACAAGTCCCATAATGTGTGTTTTAACTATGGAAGAACCTGGGCAAGTCTTTGTACTATTTTCATTATGGAAACGTGTATACTTACCTTTGTCTGTAAAGTAAGTAATTAGACCTAGCAATACATCTAACTGCGCCCCTTCTAAAACGTCATGACCTACGTCAAAATTACCTATCATTTCTAACATAAATGCCTTACTGTTATGTCCAAGAATAGATGCTGGATTCCAAGTGAAATTCCTACCTGTTAAAATCTTTCCGTCAGGGAAAATTGTTATATGTTGACCTATATCAGACCAACCTTTTGTATTTACATGGTAATTTTTCATACCATTTTGTAGTGCTACTGCATTAGACCCATCATAATCTTTCTTTTCAGGTCTCCAAGTATGATGTACGTGAAGCTCCTTAAAATCGTGTTTATCTAACAATAATAATAACTGCGCTAAATTTAATTCTGCGTACATTTAAACCACTCCTTTTTATTTAAAAATATTATTTTTCTATCTCATCTAAACGATGGTGTGCTGATTTGGTGCTTTCTTCTACTCTTACAACTCTTTCTACTACATCAGATATCTTTCTGTCTTGTGCTTTTATATCAAGCCTTATGTCGTCAACTCCTTTCGATACATAATCCAGTTTAGATTCAACTCTTGTAAATTGCCTGCTATCATCTTTTATATCATTTTTTGAATTTCTCCAAAATCCTGATAAACCTAACAAAGTCCCCAGAATTGTACATATAACTCCAATGCCTATATTGGTCATAAAGCACCTTCTTTCTCATATAATTAAAGGCAAAATAAAAAGACTATTTCTAGTCTCTACTTTGCCTTTTAAACTTATTTATTTGTGTCGCATTATTAATCTATTATGACATAATTGTTTGCTTCTGCCCTTCTGTAATCCAACCTTTTATAACTGCGTTCTCTAACTTTGTTTCATCTATCATTTCTGACTTGTAAAGTCTTAATAAAGTTTCGTACATACTACACCTCCAACATACTTAGTACTAATGTATCTAGCGTTTCTTGCATTATTTCTAATTCTGTTTTTTCTTTTTCTTTTTCAATAGGTTGCGGCGTATATTCTTCAAAGAGATTCTCAAATAACACTTCACCTTCATGGAATTCTTTTAATCTTAAGCAAATTCCTTCACTTTGCTTTTTAAAGAACTCGTTATATAATACATCAGATATCACAATATCTGTTTCTTGTGGTAACCCATGTATTTCGTTTGTTTTAAAACTGAAGCTTTTACCCTCTTTTATGCTTAAATATTTCATATTTATTTCCTCCTCTTAATAACCTATAGCAAACCAATAAAACCCATATGCTTGAACTCCACAACTACTATAGACGTTAAAGGCAGTTCTACCTAGTGCTATTCCTGTTGAAAATTGTGACGCTGAAATCATTTCTATAGAACCACTAAGGCATGCATTAGGGAATTCTATTGGAAATGAAAGTGACCTTGGGTTAGATGAACTAAAATCACTGCTACCCCATTGAATTATTAATCCTGTTTTTTTATCTTTAAACCAACCGTTTGCACTAAAACTTGCTTCGTTCATCATTTCTGACAATTGCGCATCAACTATGTCCATGTTATCATTCAAATCACCGACGCTAACGGGATCAGTTAAATCTGGTTTCTTCAAATTATAATTTGTTGTATATTGCATTTAATTCACCTCCACGAGTATTTTTGCTTTTAATATTTCTGGACCTATATGATATTTAAACCATACATAAAATCTACCTTTTTCAGTAGCTGAGAATAATGCAATCAATTTATGTCCATCCATTGTTGGTTGTCCAGTTTCTATTACGTCTCCATCAGTTTTTAAAATTTCATACTCTGATGCATCAATTGTAAAATCTTGTCCTAGTAGATTATTAATTTCGATTCCTACTTCTCTTACTTCTCCTTGTGTTACATACATTACATCACCAACTCTCTGTAATTGTATTTAGATACAATCTTTTCATTTGTATAAATACACTCAATTTCTTTTGTATTGGTATCCTTACTCAAAATTGAGAAACCAAAATTCACTCCATTTTTATTAAATCTAAAATTTTCATCTAATATTTTAACTTCCATCTTTTGAAAATCTATACGCACAAATAAATCTGAATAGTTAGTTTCATTACCAGCGCTATCAATAGCTTTTAATTGAATAATATATTGTCCACTTATTTTCTTCTGTATTTCAGCTTTAAATGTATTTGGTGGGATGAAGTCAAAACTGACCTCAATCCCATTTACATAACCCACCATTCTCATTAGTCTGATACCGTAACTTGAATTACAAAAGTAGTGCCAGTATTAGTAGTTTGAGGTGTAAGTGTAACAGCTGTAATATTTGGTGGAGTTGTATCTAATGTTACTGTTCTAGTGATTTCTGAATATTTACCTGACCCATCTGTTGACCTTATTACGATAGTATTACTTCCTTGAGATAATGTAATTGATTTACTAAAGTTACCACTTGCTACGGAAACTGTTCCTTGGTCTACTCCATTCAATTTTATAGTAACAGTTACTGGGGATGAAGTTACGTCATTTGTAGTACCACTCACAGCTAGACTAGCATTGTTTGTTATTAATCCATTAGTTGGGTTAGTGATATTCAATACTGGTGGTACTGTATCAATTGTGAATGATGTTGAACTTGTACTTGATAAGTTACCATCATTATCTTGTACCGATATAGTAATAGTATGACCACCTTCTGAAAGTGCTGATTGACATGTATATGTGCAATCATAACCATTAGATACGGAGGTGCATACCATACCAGCTGAATCGTTGCTAATAGTTTCTCCACCGTCAATTTTGAAAACCAATGATGATATTTTCACACCAGAACCATTTGTTTCATCTCTTAGTGAAAATGTTATTGTTGGACTTGAGTTCGTGAGTTTAGCGCCAGATGATGGTGATAAACTTGATATCGTAGGTTTCACTGTTTCTTTTACATATAACTTTAATTTACTACCCAAAGTTCCATCTGTATCATCTTTAATAGTGCTATTACCTGCTTGGTCAGCAGCTTGTATCTCAACCGGATAATAGTGTCCCACATTGTTGTTATAACTTGATATTGCGGGAGCTGTTATAGTAGCTTCCCATTTTCCACTAGTACTATTATAAGACAAATCATATGTGCTTCCATTGATTACTGCTTTTACTGTTTGTACTGCCATTCTATTCAAACCTCCTTAACTTAATATCTTCCCAAGTCTTTTCATTGATTTCAGACCAGGTTTTATTATTTATATTATCCCAACTTACAAATAGCTCTTCCCAAGTTTTATTATTTATGTCATTCCAAGTTGAACCTTCTAAATCACTCCATATTGCAAAACTTTCTTCAATACTAACTTTGATTAATAAAGCTTCATTAGTTGCTACTGTATTCTTAGTAAATTCAATATTTGTTATATTCAGCATCTAACTCACCCCTGCTAACTCTCCCCAAGTACACCCTTTATCAACTTTATTATCAACTTGTAATTGTAAATTACCCGCAGCATCTGTGCTTAGTTGATTTTTCATATCATCAAACCACGTATTAAATGCATCTTGATACTGTGCAAATAAATCAGTTGTATCAATTTCTTCTATTGTACCTTTTACAACTCCACAATAATTATTATCTAGTCTTAGATCTGTAATATTTTCTTGTGTAATGCTTGTTATTCCAGCATTAATATATATATCCGCAAGTCCTAGTTCGTAGTAATCTGCATCACGAACTATATCTGTCGCAACTGGAGAACTAGCAAATGTACCCTTTTTAACGGTAGCTTGAATAATTCTGTTTGTTGTGCTAAATTGTAAGACAACTCTATCTATTCGATTTAATACACCATCAGCAACATCAAGAGTTAAAATCAAATCACTATCATTACAGTAGTAATATCCATTAATCCATCCTTGTCCAGCTTTAACGGTCACTGTCATATCATTATTTGCAATTATTTGCAATCCGCTTGAAGGGTTAGGGAATATACCATTACCAATAAAACTTGCGAAATATTCCGCAAAAAAATCTGATTTATATTTTCTATCTCCACTAATGCTTTTAAAAATGCCACTCTTTTCAGCCATTACATCACCTCAATTTTTGATTAATCTTATCTATTATCGTTGGGATATTATTGCCAAACACAGCATTAATTTGTTTCCCTCCACTTTCATAAATTTCTTCGACTTCCGTAATCCTCGGATTTAGAATCACACCCCATTTTTTACTTAAGTGTGTAACAATATCTCCTAAATCAAAATCTTTTTTATATTCCAAATTAGAATTCAAATTAATTTTACTTTCAAAAGTTGTTATTTCTTTAGTTTCAGACAACTTAGAATTCCCTTTTTCTATTAATAAATTAATATAATCAGTATCATTCATAACTACACCGTCATTTTCATTGCTCAAGCTCTTTTGGTCTTCAAATACTTCAAATCTATCTAGTCCACTTGCATTACCCACTGTAGCCAGTTTTCTTGAAGTACCTTCTCCAACACCTCCAACGAGTACTAAATTTTTATAGTCATTGAAATTATCTACATATTCTTGTTCTAAGATATTTTCAAATTCCTTAGAAAAAATTGCCCTTGGATTAATACTCTGGTTTATACTTCTATCTAGTCCCTCATACACATCAAATATTAATTTTCTTTCTTTAATGTCAAGTTTCACTCTATGCCCTAGACCTGATACATTACTTAAATTTTCTAGTTCATCCGCAAGGTTCTTATAAGATACTTGATAATTAACATTATGAGTAAAATTATTCAACGTACCTAAACTAAGATTATCAATTATCCTATTACTATCTATTGGCATAACACAATTTTTATTCACTAATGTTCTCATAGCATTTTCAGTTGTAGTATTTAATATTTCAGTACCCCAAATGATTCGTCTACTCAAATACCCCAAAAGAAATCTACCCTTTAATACTAAAGTTTCACTACCATCTGTATTTTGTTTTAGATTTCTATATTCAATGTATCCTGCTTCATCATCATCTTTTTTATATATAATATTTTCTCTTGATAATAAACCTAAAGTAGTTGAAGTTAACGCACAGTGCAACTCAAATTCACCACTCTTATAATATCTTCGTGTCCACATTAAAGAAGTAAAATCATCTAATATTCCTTTAAAATTTAATTGTCTATCAAAAATATATAACTCCATACTATACCCCCAAATACAATGGCATATAATATATTGTTACTTCTAAGTTATCAATATTCACAGCTGCATCATAGCGCATAAGATTATCTCCAGGTTGTAATTGCAAAAATGTAGATTCAAAATCTATATAATTAAAATCATTAACAGTTACACCATTAAGACTACTTTCTACTTTTTTATTTCCAGCATAAGTACTAACAGATATTATTTCACCTGCTTGCATTGTTTTATTTATTTTAATAAATTCTTGCGTATTAACATTTACTATAGATGGATTCTCTATTGTTGCTAATGCTTTAAACTCAACTCTTATTCCACATTCAACATCACCATCATTAAAAATATTAACAATTAAAGATGGTTCTCTATGTTCTATTTCTATGCCTTCTTCACCTATTTCTAATGGAAATTCAAAGTCACCAACCCATAAAGCTACTTCTTCTTTAGATTCATCAGTGTTTTTAAAAAATGGATCAGGGCATATCAAATCTACTTGAAAATTTAATTGGTCATAAATATTATTTATTTTAGAATCAAAAGCTTCAATTTCATATTCTATGCTTCTTTCTAATCCGCAATAATCAATTATTAATATACCTGTATTTTTAGGGTTAAAAAAAGAAACTAACTTTTTACGTTCAGTCTCTTTATTAACTCCCTTAAAATCAGCGGAAATAAAAATAGGTCTCTTATTTATCCTTTTACTGTCCACATGGCTTCCATCATATTGCGTATTAGATACTAAATTTATTTCAAATTCAGCACTTTCTATCCCTTCTAAATCTACTATTTTATAATTTTCATTTCCCAATTCTAACGTTTTATTATTGCTTACTAATTTTAGTATTAAATACTTATTATTCAAATGCCAAATCCCTCCCTACTTTCTTAAGAGCTCTTGCATTTTCAGATGGAGTTCGTTCTGGATTAACTATTGTAACATTTTGAGTAACTCCATTATCATTATTATTTATTGTGTTAGAGTAATTTTTATTGCTATTACCACCAACAACCTTAGCTGCAGTATTAGATGTTTCATAATCCACTGTAGCTTTCATTTTAGTAGTTAAATCAGACATATTGGCATCAATGTCCTTTTGGAGTTTTGGAGTTTCCACGTCAACACCAACACCTATACCTTTAACCAAATTAACACCTATCAAATCTCTCATAATTCTACTAGGAGAATGAATTCCAAAGAAATCTTTAATTCCACTAATTACATTACCAGCAAAGCCCCCAATTTTATTTAAAATCCAATTTTTCATATTCCCAATACCATTCCAAATCCCTCGTATAAGGTTTTTACCTATATTAAAGCCACCTGTAAAAATTGATTTTATTGAATTTAATGCACCTCTTGCTATAGAACTAGCCGAACTTCTTAAAAAACTTCCCATTGAAGAAAATCCTCTATCCATATTAAGAATAAGATTTTTACCCCAACTAAGTCCACCTGTAAAAATAGCTTTAATAGCATTCCCAATACCTTGCGCTATATTTTTACCAATAGTTAGAACGTGACCTTTCATAGAAGTAATCCCTTTGCCAATCGATTTTATTACTGACTTACCTAAACTAGCCCAGTTGTACAAAGTTATCACATTTATAATAGCCAAAATAATTTGAGGAAGATTAGCTATCAAAGTTGGTATACTATCAATCAAACCCTTTATGAGCATTAGTAATATATCAATACCAGCCTTAAGTATTTTAGGTAGCTGTGCATATATTGCATTTGAAAAATCATTAATTATTCGAGGAACTTCTTGTATTAGAGTCGGTAACGATTCAACTAAACCCTGCACTAATGCCATAAGTATTTGTATACCAACATCAACAATAGTCCCAATATTAGATATTATTGTATCGCACATACCTGTAATAACTGAAATTAACGTAGGTATCATTCCCGGAATTGCCTGAGCTATTCCCTGAGCTAAATTAATAATTAACTCTATTCCTAGTTCTAATATCTGAGGCAATAAAGCCAAGATACCATTAAACAAACTTGTTACTATTTGTATTGCAGAATTTGCTATTTGAGGAAGATTACTTTGTATCCCACTTATAAAAGATTGAATTGCTGATATCCCTGCATTTATTATGTCAGGTGCTTTTTCAGCAATTTTGACAATAATCTGTGAAAACACATCCCCAAATTTAGCAACTAAATCATCAAAACCACCTTTTTCAAAAGCATCTTTTAATTGTCCTACCATCCCATTAAGTTCACTAACTGCCTCTTGAGCCATAGGCAATAACGCTGTTCCAATTGTGCTTCCTAAATCTTTTACACCCAATTTTGCTATTTTTAATTGGTTAGCTAAAGAATCTGATGTTCTTTCAAAATCTCCTTGTGCATCAGCAGAAACATCCATCAAATAATTATATCTTAGCATTGCTTGCTCTGCTTGAGTCATTTCATTATAAGGTTTAGTAAGTCCCTCTGCCAATGCATAAGCTTCAAGATTTGCCACACTCATATTAATACCTAGCTGTTTCAAAGGTTCAGTTTCACCAGATATGCCAGCTCTTATCTTCGCAAAAGTTTCTGTTGGATCAAGATTATAAAAACTAGCAAAATCACCTGCAAGTCCAGTCATACTTTCCGACATATCAAGAACTTCATCACCGGTAAGCCCCATAGATTTAAGCATAGATCCCATAGTTCCATTAAATTGTTTAGCTTGTAATTCACTTAATCCAAATGCAGTTGCAGCATTTTTTGCCCATTCATTAATTTCACTTGCATTATCACCAAAAGTTACATCAACAACATTTTGAACTTCTTGCAAATCGCTTGCTAGATTAATACTCGCTGCCCCTAATGTACTTAAAGCAGCTCCGGTTGCTATTACAGCACCCGTAAATACTTTTAGCCCTGTCTTAGCTACATTCGATAATCTACCGCCTAAATTGTTAACTCCCGTTTCAGCCCCGCTACTGTCTATCTGTGTATCAATTATAATGCTTCCATCAGCCACTATTATCACCTACTTTTTTATAAAATAAAAAAAGCAGGCATTGGCTCACTACTCTTTGGTGTGGCTCTTAGCTCTGTCTTTTGGAATTTCTAATTTAATTATCTTCTTACACCTGGTACATTTAATTTCACCCCTAATATACTCAGCTTTAAGTAAAAGCTGGCTACAATATGGACATCTTATCTTTTCAATAATAATCACCTCTTTAATAACATCTATTAAAGTATTTCACTTAAGTTCTCACCATTTAGTAGTGCCTTTTCAACGTCATTAATTTTTTGTAATTCATTTTTACTTATTGGAATCTTATATAATTCCTTCATTTTTTTATAATGTTCCTTTTGCTCTTTATCTTTTATTTTAGATAAATCTATGGACCTATAGCCCATAATTTTAACTATCTCATTATCTTCTTTTAGAGCCTTGAACATAGCTTTAAATTTCCACCAATGCAAATATTCTATGTCTTGTAAATCTATTCTATATTGATCTACAAAAGCAGAATAAATATAATCATCATCATAATCAAAATTATAAATATTTATACTGCTTTTGCCATTACCTTTAGATGAAATAATATCTTTACCACACCTATAGAACCAAAGCATTTGTTCTACAGCCTCATTAACATTTTCAGGTGTAATAGGATAATAGAGTTCTAATGCTTGCATTATTTTATTTTCATCTGGGAGATCATTATCCTGCATAAGTAATTCAAATAGAATTGAAGTACGAAAATCAGAATTAATTTCATATTCTTTTCCATCAATATTTATAAAAGTCGGAACTAAATCAATAAGGATATTCATTATTGTTTAGCTCGTCTTTGCGCCCTATTTGGAGAATATTTTTTACTAATCTTAGCCAATTCTTGTTTCTGTGAATTAAAAGATAAAACTAATTCTTCAAAAGCTTTAAGACAAACTAGAAGATTAACCTTATGCCCAAAAACTTTTTTATCAGTTCCTTCTCCAAATAATTCATTAAAAACATTGAATATTACAGTACATTGAAATCTTATACTTTCTGAAACTTTCATACCTTCAGTTTTTTTTATTTTTTCTTCAACCTCAATTAATGCATTTTCGTATTTTTCAGCTACATCAGCATCAAAAATACTAATATCTTCTAATTCAACATTATTAACAATCATTTAAATACCTCCTCCAGTTATACTTTGGCCGTAAAACCTTCAGTAAATGTTTTGCCTGTTGTATCGAATGTTCCTTCAACAGGATCACTAATACCTAAGAAGCTTCCCGAAACACCTAATTCACCATCACTATCCTCAAAACTATCTACCGCTATTGCAACGTTGAATTTTCTTGCTCTATACCCTGCAGTTTGAGCAGGCATATCTAAATCAACAATAATATATTCAGATTCTGTATCTGTACCTACAAGTTGCATTTCTCCAATATTTCTAATATATTCAATTGCATTTTCAGACACTATCTGGTCCGCATTAAATGAACTAGACCATTCATAACCTGTTACACTTTGGCTTGAACTTGATTGATTAATATATCTTCTTGAAGCAGTTTGAGCACTAGGACTTTCATTCAATTCAGTAAAACCTGCTCCTAAAAGTTCAAAAGCATCACTAATTTTTAAGTAATTAGCTTGCACCTTTCTTTTTCTAATTGACATTCATATCACCTCTCCTGTTTTTGCAAATAAGTTAATCTACATTGTATCTGATATCTCGCTTTATCAACATCTGTTTGAAAAGCATATCCGGTTGTTGTAGCTTTTAATTCTAAAGCATCTTTTTTTTCTTCCATAACCGGCAAATTACCTTTGTCCGTTTCCTCTTCCATCCAATTTGCAAAATCTTCATAAAATCCACAGTTATCTATATTCTGTAAAACATCAGGTCCATAACTTTCCCTACTAGTAAATATAAAAGTAAATTGTCTCTTGCTAGATCCATTAACATATTTTTTTATTATAGGATTAACTGGTACCTCTTCAATGGAATAAGAAGAAATATCTTTTGCCAAGTAATCTACATTGACACGGATTGCATAATCAAGTTTTTGTAGATAAGGACAAGTTTTTATAAATTTCCTAACGCTATCAATAATCATCTTGTACTCCCTCCAACAAAGTCAGCAATAGTTCTAACTATATCATTCCCTTTATCTGCCCACATTCTATTAGCCCATTGCTTACCTCTTAAACCACCATTAGAAGTTCCTTGTCTACCGTTGCCTTGATTAGTATAATATTGTTTTGCTGCATAAGGAGCATTGTAAGTTACATTAGTCGTATTAATTTCTACTGTCATGTCTTTAAGTCGGCCGCTTAGGAATGGAATATAATTGTTCATCTGTTTTGCACATTCTTTTGAAAATTTAACTTGTGCTTGACCATTATTATTCAAATATCTTCTCAATAGGATTTTTTGTGTTGAATCCATATTAATTCGTACTCTATTAGCCATTATTTACATTCCACCTCCCAGTGTCCACTTAATTCTCTAACAGACATAATTGTTGAAACATCATCATAATTATTTTCTAAATCAGTTACACGATAAGGTTTTATTCCCATTATTTCAAAATCAATCTGTCCTTTTACTACTTTATCTCCAATTGCAAAAGTTACATAGTTCGGTTTTTCAATATCCGAAAGCTTCTTAAAACTTTTAGGTGAAGTATAATTATCTATTTTATTTATAAAGATAATTACACTGTCATCAAAGTTTAATCCTTTATCACCTACGGTTGCATTTCTTTTACCCTGCCAATTAACTCCTTCAATAATAGACCTTTGATATCCATCTGAATCAATTCCCTTGTTGTAATATTTATTATAAATAGTTATGTCAGAGTTTTTAACCAATACAGCCATATCACCACATCCCTACAAAAGGAACCGGTAAAAGGACCTTTATATCATCAGTTATTGTCCATGCTTCACCCTCAGAAAAACTCACAGATTGATTTCCTTCACTAAATGATTTAACTCCTGCAGCTTTTATAGAATTTATTTTGTTTGCTTTTTCAACCAGCATTTCAACTGCTAAACCATAATTAGTCAATATATAATCTTTTGTCCACTTTCTATTTCCATTAACATTAAGATATCCTTTTATCATTCCTATAGCTCTATCTTCATCACTATACATCCATAAACCTCCTAACAAAATAGAAGAGTCATTATAAACTCTCCTACAGTGTTATAGTTCCTATCCCTAATTCTTCTCCGTGCGGTAAAGTTGGAAGAGCAGTAGCAACAGCTTTAGTAAATTCTCCTACTGGATCAATAGAAGTATAAGTTCCAACAAAGATTTTATTATCTAACATTGAAGCTTCCTCCATTTTCCCATCACCAATAAGCTTTACTTCCTCAGCAGTCAAACCATAAATAGTTTCTCCTAGAGTTTCATCACCAAACATAGAAATCTTATTTTCTGCAAAATATCTTACAGTTGTAAATGACTTAGCTCCCTCTTTTCTATATTTACCTTCATAAGTAAGAAACATAGGTAATTCTAATTGAACTAATAACTCATTTAGTTGAGCTAAAGTGACAATTCTATCTGAATTAACTCCATTTATTGCTTTTCTAACAGAATCACAAGCACATATTGCCTTAACAATTTTCCTAGAAGTGAGAGCTCTAGTAGGTCTATATCCAGAAGTAGTTTCAACAGCTGCTGCCATTGTTTCTAAATCAGCTAAAGGCGTATCGGTAGTTGGAGCATTCCAAGTAAATGACTTTTGGTTTGCAGTTGGAACCTTGTAATCAACAGTAACTTTTACTCCATTCTCATTAATAGCAATCTTACCACTATAAAGCAATTCCATTCTCATAGCTTCTACTCTTACTTTAACTGAATCAGTCATTTTTTCAGCATCTTTGTAAAGTTGAGATAATACAAATGATAACTCTGCATCAGTTCTTGGATTTGTAACTTTAATAATTTCTTTTTCTGTGAGCTTTATTTGTCTCTTAATAAGTGCTAAACTTGCAACACCTTTGTCAATTGCATCTCTACTTGCCATTTGAGTTTTAGTATCATAAGCATGGACATTTGCAATTACCGGAAGTCCACCAGTTCCTAAAATCATATCAAATTCAATATCTTGAATTTTTTTCTCAGGGAATAAGCTTTCCCCAAGCATTGCAGCCACTTGTCTTTCTTTAAAATAATTTATTAATTCTTCTGTATTAAAAACATCTTGTATTCTTGGCATTGTAAATTCCCCCTATTATCTAAATGTTATTTTTGGTAAAGCAGTTTTAATATCATCAAGTGTATTATCAAAGGTATCATCAACTACTCTGTCTTTTCTCAAATAACCTTCTACAACTAAAGAGCCTGGTTGGTCACCATTTGTAACATCAACAGTATGGAACAATACTCCAACAGGCGTTGTCGATAATGTTTCAGACCCTTCTACTCCAGTTTCAGTTACCACATTTCCATCTACATCAATTAGACTCCCAGCCAGCACATATTTTTTACCATTTTCATCAGCTTCAGTTACATTAGCAGCTAAAACAGTACCACTAAAAGCAACCAAATTAGCATTGCTATACAATATTTCCATATCAGAATCGAAAGTTGATTTTGTAAAATTCATAATTTACCTCCTTATTTGCTAGCCCAAGGATCACTTGGTGCTGCATTTGATTTATTATTTTGTTGTGCTATTGAAGCACCAATCGTTAGTTTTGTACCATCTGGATTACTTCCACCAGGTACATAAGAACTAGACTTCATTTTTTCATTTACCATAGCTTCCAAACCTTTTGACCAATCTTCACCCAAACTATCTAAGTTAGTCTTTGTTGTGTCTAAATCTTCACCTAAAAACTTTTCAACAAACTTTACTGGAAGCTTCTTTTCAAGTGCATACTTAGTAGCTTCTGAAAGCAAATCTTTTCTCGCCATTTCAGCTTTTAACTTTTCAATTTCTTTTTTAGCTTCCAAAGCTTCTTTTTTAGCTGGATCCGTAACCAAGTCAGGATACTTTTCACTAATAAAAGGTTCAAGTTCCTTTTCTAAATTATTTTCCTTCCAAGTTTTTAAAGCCTTGTTATGATACTTATCATTTTCGCTTTCTAAAAAAGATTTGAATTCTTTTTCTTTTAACTTTCCTTTAAAGGCTTCTAAAGTCATTCCACTATCTTTAAATTGTTCTTCAATATCTGTTCCGGTAAGCAGAGAATTTATATCCTCATCATCTTTAGCATTTTTAATTTTTTCTAACAATTCTTTTTTTAACATATATAATCCTCCTATCCCCTAGACTAATCAAATCACCCTAGGACACAAATTTTAATTGATTTGGTATAATTACACCCCTTGTACACAAAATTGCCCACAAGACATATTAAAACAGTTTAAAGCCATGCTTTAGGGCAAAATAAAAAAGCCTTATTTCTAAGACTTGATTTTATATATAATAAAAGCACCTACTCTTTTTCTAAGTAAGTGCTTAAAATATAACTAAATTATATTCATTAGGTATATTGTTTATATCCTTAACAAAAGCTCTAAGTTTATTTTTCACATTCATATAATAAAATTGCTTATCTTCGTCATATTTTGTTTGTTTTAAACTTACTAATGAATCATTATTTACATTGTATTCAATAAAACCATATTCTCCACACTTTTCAGGGGAGTATAAGCATTTTATTATTCCATTTTGATAAATTATCTCTTTTAAATGTACCATATACATCCTCCTTTACTTCACGTATTTAGCAAAATTATGTTTCTTACTAGCTATATTATGGGCCTCTAATTGACTAGATCCCTTTTCCATTAATACCAATTCAAGATACTCATGTTTTAATAAAACTAAATCTTGTATTTTTATATTCTTACCTTCAATTAATCTTTGCCATGATTGAGCCATATCATATGATGGATAAAATCTTTCTTTTGTCGCATTGCCCAAATCATGTTCTTTTATAAACACATGCGCTTTTATTTTATCTATTGAACTTTGTTTCCATCCAACATTTTCAGAAATCTTTTTAGTATCTGTTTTCATATGACGCACAGATTCATAATATTGCTTTGCATGATTTTGAGCTTCTGTACTATAAGGATTTAGCGCTCCACTTGTTGATACTGACTTCATTATATCACTATTGGAATTATTTTCAATATAATCTTTATCAGCAATTTCATAAAAACATCTACATAAAGGATGTCTTGGTAGTCCTAGTTCTTTTCCAAAATCATATATTTTACCATCAAATTCAGCACAATCATTACAAGTTTTACTATCTAAAGTCGCATTATACTTAAGCTTTTTAACATCAGTTTCTTTACAAAATCTTAAAAATGACTCATTTTGTACTCTTGAAACTTCTGTTTCTGCAAGTCTTTTAGCATTATAAGCACTTGTATTAAAAGTTGTTTCAATATCTTTCTTAATTTGATTAACATTTATCTTACCATTAAGAAAATCATTGACTTGCTTGTGAAGATGTTTAGCTACTTCCTTTTCATTATTCCAAACCCTGGTTGAAAAATGTTTGCCTTTAAAATTATTCCCTACTATTCCTGAAACGTCTTTTAATTTTGCATTATAACTATAAAAATTAAAAGTGTTATTAACTGTATTACTTAGAATATCCGTTATAACACTTTCTTGAACTTTACTGCTTGATTTTGCACCATTAATAATGATATTGGATAGCTTATTATATTTATTTATTTTTTCTTTCTTAGAAAGCTTAATAACATTATTTAAAATAGTATATGTCAATAATATACCTGCAATAACATTCAATATCTTATCTCTGTTTTTCTTTTGCTCCTTGTAAATTTCTTTAATCTGTTCATCTGCTTCATCATAAAGACTCTCAACAAATTCCTCTTCCTTACTCATTTGCATCACCTAAATTATTTAAATCTATTTTCAGTAATTCATCATTTTGCTCTTTTTTAACTTTTTCAGATTCAGCAACTTTATTATTAATAAAACTAAATAATCCTCTTGATGTATCTTTAGATATAGTTCCTTCTGGTACCTGCGAAAGCATCTGAGCAGTTGATAAATCATCTATTGGAATGTTAGGTGTATACAATGCTTTAATATCTTTATAATCATAATTTTTATTCTTTTTTAAATTTAAATATCTACATAGAAATTTAAGCCTATTTTTAACTATATTCTTATGAGCCTTTTCTTCAAGCTCACATTTATTTTCTAGTGCAATTAATCTAGACCTTAAAGCAATACCACTTAAATTACTAACCATATTTTCATTGTGATTAATATGGCAAGCCATTTGATACATTGTATCCACATACCTATCAAGAGTATTTTGGATAAATGTATCATTAATATTTTTTATAAGCCATTGAACATTACTATTTTTATCCTTAGCATTTAATATACCTAGTCTTTTCATATCAGGGATTTTCGTTTCATCAACTCCACATCCCGTAAATACTAAATAGGCATTTCTAAAATCACTTATTTCATTTCCTATATCAGAGAAATTAGTTTCAAATGCATCCTGTAAACCCTTAATATCATTGTATAAACTATCGTGATATTCTTCTAAAGATAATTTGCCAACACTTACTGGAACTTCACCAAATATATGATTTGTTGAGGTTGCTATTTCATTGAATTTTCCATCAAAATGATAAATTTTATCCGCAGTGTACACATCAATATATGAAGTTGTATAATCAAAATCATTTTTAAATGCATGGATAAAAAACAAAACCTTTCCTGAAGCTTTATCTGTATAGGCATATCCTTCAGTAGGTTTTATTATTTTACTGCAAAAATCAGCATTACCATCTATATAGTACAATTCATAAACTTGAGTAAAAATGAGTAAATATTTCATTAAGTCAGAATCGTGCAATTCATCCCAATGCGCAGTATAGTATTCAATATCTTTAATAACATTAGAATCATCACTCCTAGATTCATACGTTATTTCATTTCCAACAGTATAAGAAACTTCTTCTTTTATGAATTTTTTAATATAATTTGTGTTTATCTTAAGGTTAGACCTTTCAGTTACGAACTTATATTTTCTCATTGCATCAGTATCACCTTTATAATATCTATACATTTTTTCATATTTATGTTTGTATGCATTATAGGTACCATATATTTTCTTTACTAAATTCATATGGTCTGGATTATTTAAATCTAATCCAGTTTCTTTTCCAAATAGTTTTTTTATTAATTCACTTAATGTCATATAACCACCTCCTACAATCCAAATGCTCTTCTATCTAATATTTGGATTTCACTTGAAACTTCTATTTTATCAACTCTCAAGAAAAATTCAGCTGCGGCATCAGCTGCATCATCATGAAGCGTATATTTTTGACTTGCAAATTCCATAATCTGATTATTAAACCCTTCATCATCAGAGCAAAAAACAAATTCCCCTCGATTTACGAAAGGAATTATAGTAGATATCTTATCATCTTTATTTTTTCTTTGAGTTTCATTTAAAATAGTTATATTTCTATACTTAAGAACTAAATGTTCATTAATTTTTTTCTCAAGTTGGTTAGCATCTGCACCATTGAAAGTATTTTTTTCAATAAACACATGAGTAATATCAATATACTCAAGTAATAAATCAATCATATGGTCTATATATTTATCAAATTCTTGTCTTGCATTTATTTTTGCAAGCTCACCTTTTCTACAATACTTATGCCCATTGTCAGCAGTTGAACCAACCATATAAGCACTATAGTCATTCTTGCGACCTCCACCAGAAGCTGGGTCCACAATAAGCATTGTTTTAATAAATTCATGATTTTCAATATCTTCTCGGTTCTCAGTATGCATTGACTTGAACCATTTTTCGCCTATAGAATCAACATCACCTTGGACCTCTTGTTTGAAAGAGTTAGGATTTTCAAAATAATCCATTGCTAATTCTAAACAATCCCAAAACTCACTCCAAAGTGTATCAAATTGCATTTGATGCTCGTGCTGGTAATAAAATTCTTTAGCATCTTGGAGCCTTTCTATATTAATAAAATTATTTAGTATTTTCTTAAATTCTAACCATAATCCAGAATTAAAATATTCATCAACATTATCAACTAGAACTCCTCTTTCTTTTTTAAAAGTCCAAGTAGCAGTTTTAATCAATCTAGAATAAAAGCATTCTTTATGCTGCTGAGTTCCCCAAGCCATAAGAACAGTACCTTTTTTTACAACTTTACCATTCCTTTTTACTGGCCTTTGTTTTGCAAACTTAACATCATCAGAATATCTTTTCCACTTCTTTTCTCTAGCTTCTTCGGTTCTAACATCATCCTCAGATTGATAATCATCTAAAATTATAAGATCTGGTCTAACATTTTTATATTTTCTACCCCTCATTGGAGAAGTAGAAGAAATAGCCTCAACGAAAGTTTTATTAGTAAATTCTAATTGAGTAGAGTTACAAATAAAATTTCTATTCTTATCATCAAGAATCTTACCGAAAGCACTTTCAATATATTTATTTTCAAGCATATTATCCTTAATATCTTTTATGAATTTTTCAGCAGTTGAGCCTATATCAGAACAAATCAATACATAAGTTTTATGTTTATAAGCCACACTCCAACAAGTAGGTCCCAAAGTACCAAATGCACTTTTACCAGTACCTCTTGGAAGAACTCTTCCTAATTGTTCAGGTCCATTACCTATAATACTATTTTGGATATCTTTCCACAATTCTTCATGAACTGAAGCTAGTGGAGCAGCAACATTATCTTCTTTTGGTAAATAAATATCTTGTAAAAAATACATACAAAAAAACTCCAGTGATATTTGCCCGAGTTGCCACGCTAATCCATGGAACTCAAATAAATTCTTAGAGTTTTCAATAATTCTTTTTTCAGTTAATTCCTCAGCCTTATTTTCTAGAATACCTATATCAATATAAGACTTTTTAAGAAAGTGATAAAGCAACCATTTATTACGGGCTTCATCACTTGGAAACTCAAATGGTATATTCAAACTTTATCACCTACCTTTTATCTAATTATTTAGAAGCGCAGTTACTAATCCTAATACTGACGTTGCTACGCTAACACCTTTTGTCCCTAACCAGTTCATTACAGGTCTTAATTTAAACCATTTCTTATTTTTAGATTCATTACTATTATTTATTTCTTCTATTTCATTAATTTTTTCCAAAACCTCATTCATTTCTTCTTCAGATAATGAATCATTACTTTCTATTTTGTCTCTAGCTTCCTTAAATAAGACTTTCAAATCAATCTTTAACGAATTTTTGTTTACATTTGAATTGTTACTAGAGTTATCTAATGAAATATTTATGCCCGCATTATTTTGAGGATTGCTATCATTAGACTCTGCTTGCGAATACAGCAACTCTAATTTACTTTTAAGTTTTTTTATATTCGCAATATGATCAGCACGATGTACATCCCCTGTGCTATAAAAATCTGGAACATCAAAATCTAATCCACCCTTAATATTTTTTACTAAGTTCTCAAAAGTAGAGCAAATTAGCCCTTCTAGTTCTTTTGCTTTTAAATCATTGTTGCTTGCAATTACTTCATCACATAGATTAATATAATTCTTTATAAAATTTTTTTTATCCATAACACATCATCCTTTCTATATGAACATTTATTCTATAGAAAGGACTAAATTCCTTTATTTTTCTTTTGTTAATAACGTAATTTCAACATCATTTTTTATTGTTCTACTCGCTAACCTTATTATATTCTTTAGCATACCTATAGTAAGTTGGTTTTGTTAAACCTAGTAAATTCATAACTTCCGTTGGTTTCAATTCTTTTGCTAAAACTCTTTTATAATATTTAACGAATTTATCAAAATCTAATGCTCTTGGCCTACCATAATCATCCCATTCACCTCTGGCTTTTTTAGCTGCAATTCCTTCACGTTGTCGTTTTTCTTTTTTCTCCAATTCAGCCTGAGCAAATGAAGCATACATTTCTACCAGCATATTATTAATAGTTTCCATCATCATTTTAGCCATATTATTATCATTAAAAGTATTATAATCAACTAGTGTAGTTGGAATTTCTAAAACCATTAATCTTATGCCCTTACTCTGCATTTCTCTTATTTCATTTAACGTAAGTTGCTTATTCCTACCAAGTCTATCAAGTTCAGTAACTACTAAAGAAACTTCTTGCCCCTGGTCTATTTGAAATAACATTTCAGCCTTCATATCTTTATAGGCAGGTCTTTTAAAATTCTTACCAGTGCATTGATCAGTATAAATCGTATGATGCAATGTAACTTTTCTTTCTTCTACAAAATCATTTATTGACTTTATGCCTCTATCTAAATGTTGGTCTTTAGTGGATGTTCTGTGATACGCAAAATATAACATTTTAACACCTCGACTTTTAAAATTTGTTATAGAAATTGTGGAACTCGCTGACAGTGATTTTGACATTCTCTATTTTAGAATGTACCCCCTTTCAATCGACTCTCCACATATCTATAAACTAATTCTATAACTAAGGTATCATAATGTCAACACTATATATTGATACATTTATAAATTATTTAATACCACTTAAACCCATTGAATACATCGTATTCTTATATGTATCAAAATGAGTACATTTAAAGACTACTTAACAACCTTTAAATTTTTAATTTCTTCAAGCTCTGTTTTGAGAGTATTAGTATCTTTATTGCCATTATCATTGCTAATAACCTTTTTATCTTCCTTAGTGGTAGTTGGAGAGCCAAGGCATTGGTCTATCAAATACCTATTAGCCTGTAGCCTCACACGTTGGTCTGTGGAGTTATTGGCAAGGTCTTTAATATTATCTACATAGGTACATACATCTCTTGTTATACGGTCATTAGCGCTCTTTTTAATCATTCGTCTCCGGCTCTCAAGCTCAGCCCTGACGTGTTCCTTATCCTTCCAGGTATAAATAGTTTGTCTAGTAACACCTATCTTTTTAGCAACATCGCTTATATTCTCCCCTTGGAGCAACATATCAATCATAATATCCTGTTCTTTAGTAATAATATTCAACTATCCAATACCTCCTTTACTTATACTCATAAAAATAGACACCCTTTTCAAAGGTGTCCTTATTTCGTATTCTTCTATGCTACTATTATATAACGGATTCACACCCAATATATTGTTTATTTCTAAGGAGTTTTCAAGAAGTTTCTAAGGTGTTTCTTCTATAAATAGTATATTAACTATTTTATTGATTATATTAGTCTTATAAGTTGATAAATAGCTCTCTTCCAGATTAATAATCTTACTTATATTTTTAAGCTGATTTCTTTTCATATAATACTCTTCAATAAGAATTTGATCTCTTTCCCTGAATAAACTAATTACATTATCTATTTTCTCAACTTCAATTTCTTTTAACCTTTTTAATTTCCTTAGTCTAATAAGTTTTTCATCTCTTTTAACAACTTCATTCTCTACACAAGAGTTGAATTTATTAGTTGGTGCTGACTTCTCTTCATATGTTATTGCTCCAGCTCCTCGATAATCATTGTCTAAAGATTCTATTTCTAATTCTAAATTTTTTATTTTTACTTTATTTGAATTATAGTTGTATAACATAGCTTCTACTTTTTTATATTCATTCATTGGTTATCACCTCATTTTTTCTATCAAATCTTCTAACCTCTTCTTTTCAGCTTTTAGTTTCGCTAACTGTTTCCAATCTTTATAATGAATACATTTTTTTGAATCTATATCAATTTGTTCTATTCTACCTCTGTAAATTTCTTTCATATCCAAGCCCATTTTATCCTCCTTCATGTGGTTACACTTTTTTTTTCGAGTAAAATGTAACCTTTCTTAACCTCTGAACCCTTGCTATATCAAGGGTTTGAAAATATTTTTAAAAGGTTACACTTTTGTGAAAACATACCGTATATATAATATAGACATATATATGTGCCTCATACGTAGTTGTATTTTTATGTAACCATGTAACTTTATATATTTTATATAATAAATATATATATAAATACAGTTATATCAACGGTTTAAGCCGGTTACATTTAGGTTACACTTTAGGTTACACTTTTTTCATTTATGTAACCTTTCACATTAATTGTATTTAAATGCTACTACGTTATCTTCCTCATCCGCCAATTCTCTAAGTTCCGGCGGCGCTATAGAGTCTATATTCAATTCTCTAAGCAAAACAATGTCATAAGTATCAAACCTCACCGTTTTTCTATCTAACTTTATTACTTTGCTTGATGCTGATATTAAATAGCCTGCTTTCTTTGCTTGCTTTCTAAAGTCATTTAACTTTAATGGAATAAGATCCGCTCCAACTTTATTAACGTATTCGTGTATTTGGTTTATCATCTCTGAAGTCTTAATAAAAACCCCATCCCCTCTTGCGCTTACAACCTTATCTGCATAAGCTCGGCCATCTTCAATCATTTGATTATAAAGAATTAACATTTTTTCCACTAAGGAATGAGTATCTTTAGAACCTTCCAGAACCTCTATTTTCATATTTGTAGTTATATGTTCATCAAAACCTGCTAACTGTTTTAAATTATGCTTCTCTAACAAAAGATTTAATATCCTTATTCCACAACTCTCATTTACTGCCGTGTTCAAAACCCTGTTATTCAATCCTTTCATTCCACCATTAACGCTACATCTTAGTCGCCTATAATCATCCTTGCTTAGATTTAAGACAATATCTATTAAGCTTCTACCGAATTTATTTAGTATATCTTCATTCTCTATTATCCACATCATTGCTGTTGTGTGTTTCTCTGTTCTCTCACGCCTGGACAAATAGATAATACATGACCTCTCTATTAATGCCTTTTCTTGATTTGGATAGCTTTCTTCTCCAGCTATTATTATTGGTCTACATAAATTAAAATCTGTAGTTTTTAAACTTTTGTTTCCTTTGCTAATCGTGGACCTATCGTAGAGATTTCTAAGAGTTTCTGATATATTCCCTATTTTATATCGGTCCATCATTGATGGCTTAAATTCATCGAATAATGTAGGATAATTTCCATCTGATAGGGTTTTCATAAAAGCAAAATTACTAATTAATCCAATAGATCTTATATCTTTCTTTGGATAATTAAGAATTGGAGCAACAACATTTTCAAGAATTGTAGATTTACCACTCCCTGATTCTCCAACTATTAATAGGTGGTGTAGCTTATATTTTAATTCTTGGCACTGATAAACAGCTAAGTTATTAATTATGGTACCAATAATACTTATAGATTTCTCAGGAGCTGCAAACTTGAAAATATGTTTTATAAGTTCCTGAAGCTCTTCCCTCGTTATTTGTTCATTTTTTAATACCTCTGCATTATTTCTTTTATCACTTTTAATATCAGTATTAATGCCGTTTCGGGAAATACTCCCTTCATTCTCAATGAAGAATAGTTCTCCATCTTTATCTATAAACTTTATTCCCCCGTAAATTTCCTCATTCTCTAGTGCAAAATATTTATTAACCCAGGCTTTAAAGTCTGTTAATTCATCAAGTTTGCCTTTAAAAGATAAATCTATAGTACCGAGGAAATTTTTAAAGGTCCTTAAATCGTCAAACACAGTGCTAACTCCAACCCGTTCAATTTTGTCACCAGTTGGGCTTTTTAATATTAGCCGAATACCTTCCTTTTCTTCATCAACAAATTTTATTCTAGTTGCTTCAATAATTTTAAAATCTGCTATATATCTTTTAGACTCAACAATTTCATCTGACTTTTCTTTAAATATTGTTTTGTAAATACCTTTTCTGTCCTGTTGTAGCTCATACTTATTTTTAATATCTAAACTTCTTTCAAAAGCTTTGAATAAATCTCTTTTGGTATTGCCTTCATTTATCCAATCGCTAACATCTTTGTTGTCCCCTAATTTTTTTAATCCAGGAAGCGTAATAAATTTAAATTCCCTGACATAATCTCTAAAATGGTTATAAACTTCCCACTTATATTTTTCACCTGCAATACCTGTGTCTCCAATAACGTAAACTCGCATACGTTTTTCTTTTAAAATATCAATGTTTTTACAACCTTTGATACTTGTCGCTACATAAGTATCATTTTTAAACCACGAATTGAGCATATTCGCATCTTTTTCACCCTCGACTACTATTAGTACCTTGTCCACTCCAATTCCTTCTATAGCGTTATATAGATTATATGGAACTTCATTTGCACCACGCTTATTGATTACTTTTCCATCTTCTAAATGGTAGTAAGATAATTGCTTCTTACCTTCTCCAATATCAAACTTGGCTTTATAATAAAGAACTTCTCCTTTTTCGTTAGTGAATTGGAATAACCCTAGTAATTTTTGCCCTCTTCGGAATTCTCCGAGCTCCCAATCTATTCTATTTAAAATTATATCTTTGTCTTTCTCCTTCTCTGTTTTTTCAAGTGGAAACCCTAAATATTCTCTAGCTTCTTTATATCCTAATCCTTTATACTCTCTCAGAAAATCTAATGCATCTCCATTCTTTCCTGTTGAAAAATCTTTAAATTTATATTTATTACTGTTGCTGTCAAAATAGATTGAGAAAGAAGGAGTTTTTTCTCTTGAAAATGGAGATAACATCTTGTTTTCTTTGTTGAATTTTTGTCCAGTTAGTTCTTCAATGATTGATTTAAGGTCTGTATTGTTTATGTCCATTTTTGTCCTTCCTTTCATCTAAGATATTTAAAGAAAAAACATAACCTTTATGTGAATTGACTTTTCCAATTATGCATCTGTGTATTGCTCCTCTATCAAATCCATTTCTCGCTGCTTCTCTTATAGCTGGATATGTCTTTATCAATTTCCCATTTAAAGAATATTGGTATAAAGTTTTACCATTTTTATTTCTTCTTTTATCTGCAATCATTTTATAGTCAGTATTCTTTTTTGTTCTTTCTGTTCCCGTGCCATAATTAACGTTATACTTTGCTGTGCACCATTCTAAATTATTCACACCATTATTAGTTTTTATTTCATCTTTATGATTAACTTGTTCAAGATTTAATGGATTTGGAATAAAAGCCAGTGCGACTAATCTATGAACTTTAAGTGTTTTGACTATTGAATTTTTGCTGATTTTTACATATTCATAACCTCTGTTTAAAGTTTTTCTTAAAATTTTACCTTTGTAATTAAAAACTCTTCCATCTGAATAAATGATTCTTCTATCTAGGCTTCTTATGTTTCCCAAATTGCTAACCTGATAAAATCCCTTATACCCTTCTATGTCTTTCCATGTTTCAGTAGAAGGGCACTTAATGTACCCTTGTATCTCCAAGTTTTCCACCTCCTAAGATGGCTGCTCTATATATCCTTCGTTTTTTAGTTTTTCATAAATGTGATAGTAAGCCATTTTGTATATTCTAAATCCCATTGAAACCTTGTCCACAAACTGAATATTTAAGTTATATCTAGCAGTGAACGTTTCTATTGATCCTATAAAAGCTTCTTTACTATATTGGCTCCTATAATCTCCTCTTGCAGCTTTATTGTATCCGTCCACATCTTCAACCATCATTACTACTTTTGCACCATAGTGGCTAAATTTTAAAAACTCTTTTTCAAATCTATCTCTATCTTTGATACTTTGAACCAATTCATCTACACTATTTTTTCTTTCAATTGCAATGTTATCTGTAAAATACCAGTCTTTTTTTACTCCTATAGGAACTGTTTCTTCATTGCTTTCTATACAAACTGAATAATCTCCATATTCAAGCTTTTCAACTTTGTATTTTATCTTTTTCTTATCAAAATATAAGAGAATATGTTGGTTAACCTGTTCTCTGGTATCACATATAATTACCATATTCTTAAGTAAGATTTTCAACTCTTTATCTTTGAATTTATACTTCATCTTCTCCTCCTAACATTTCATCTTAAAAATTTTTGCTTCTATAAAACCTTTGTTTTCCCAACCTCTATCTTTTAACTTTCCTAAATGTCTATGATTATCTTTGGCTATATTTCTTTCTTTACTAAGCTTGTCCAAAGCAGTTATTGCTATTTGCATTGAATCTTGCAATTCCTCAGCAAGATTTTTATGATCTCCATTTATAATAGCTTCAGCAACTTCTATTGCTTCTTCTAATACTTTGCAACCTATCTGCTCCCAAGATGCGTTATTGTTATCAATACCTAACTTTTCATTCTTATCAAGAATAGGCATTATAAATTTCATTTTTTATACCTCTTTTCTTCTTCTCTGCTACACTTTGAACTAGCTCTACATAATGATCACAAGAAAAATATAAATACTAAATATAAAGCTATTGCAATTTTCATCCTTTCCATCCCCTTTTTTAAGATGCTCTTCGATGTTCGTATATTAGATTTTCTCTATCCGCAACCGCATAAATTTGAGTTGTAGCAACTGAAGAGTGTCCCAACCATTCTTGGACAATATGCATTGGTACTCCACTATTCAACATATGAGTTGCAAATGAATGTCGAAATACATGTGGGGATACCGGCTTGCTAATACCAGCTCTCCTAGCTATTTTTTCAATATCCCTTTCAATACTACGTCCGCCAAGTCTGTTATGATTTCCCTTAGTAGCTACAAATAATGCATCATTATTATCTTTTCTAGAATCTAAATATTTTTGAATATAAAGTTCGGCTTTGGCATCAAAGCTTATTTCCCTTTCTTTATCTCCCTTTCCGACTACGAACAAAGTTCTTTCATTCCAATTAATATCAGAAACATTTGTTTTAACTAATTCCGATAATCGACATCCAGTGCTATACATAAATTCTACTAAAGCTCTATCTCTTTCAGTGATACAAGCAAATCTGATTTGTTCTATTTCTTTCTTACTAAGGGCTTGTCTTACTCTCTTGGGTTGTTTAACTTTCTTTAATTTTTTAGCAGGGTTATTTGGTATATATCCTTCATCTGCTAACCATCCAAAAAAAGTTTTCAACATTGTTATTTGTCCATTAGTACTACTTTTCTTTAAGCTTCCACATCTTTGAGCTAAAAATCTCCTTAAATCTATAGTTGTTATAGCTGCAACTGGTTTTATAATAAATTGAGCTAATATAAGCAAATCATATTGGTAACCTTTTAGTGTTTCTAAACTTAAGCCATCCAACTTTTTCGTAGCTAAGAAAATTTGCATTTTCTCTTCAACGTCACTTGCTACCAAACTTTTTTCTTGTGGTAAAATATCATAATCATAAAGCACTTCATCAACTATTATTCTCGCTTTCAACTGATCTATATTTGGGAACTCTAATGTTAATTTCCCTATTAATTTAATTACAACTTCATCTCTACAATTTGTAATATACATAATCTTCCTCCTATTGTTTGGTTGAAAGCACTATGTTATAATACAAGTGCTTTATGATATTAGAGAGTTGCCAAGTTATCCAGGCTAAACAACTCTCTTTTTTAGTGTATTATTCTTTAAACCATTTTTTACAAGCCTTTAAGCTTTCAAACTCTTCTACCCAAGCATCCCTGGACCTATTATCAATACCTACATAGATATTTTTACCCTCACTTTTTTCTATTGTATAAAATAACCCTAATGGTTCTCTTCCTAAAATTATTTTATTAGCTTCATCTTTACTTATTTTTTTAACTTTCATTATTCACCTCTTAAATAAAACTTAATTGGTTACACTCTTTGTTCTTTATCTTCTTAACCACAGCTTTCTTTTTGCATTTAGCTTTCTTAATCCACTTTTCTATTTCAATAATCACATCATTTTGTGTATTAAAAATCTGTTTTGATAATGGAATACTTCTACTATGAGTAGGAAGTGAAATATACATACTGTACTTCTGGACATTATCTGAATAATCAATATCAAATCTTATTTCATTATGTTTTGCACCTTTCATATTCGTTTTAATAACAACATCTAGATTAGCCGCTACCTTTTCTTTCTGTTCTTTTCTTGTATTTATATCTTCTTTTAGATTCTTTAATGTTTTATAGAAATAAGAACCGTAAAGCCTTAGCCCTTGATTAGATTCTGAATATTGTTCTTCAAAATCATAAGTTGATTTACATTCATATTGCTTTAATAAGTAGTGAACATCTTTAAATTTCTCATAATACATATATTCTCACCTCATTTCCTACAAAATAATTTAAAATGGTGGTTCTCCAGTACATATATGTTCGTTAACCTCTATACCATCATTTTCAAATAAATTAACAGATTCACCTAAAGGACTATTTATCAATTTAATTTCTTTTAAACATATTCCTAAGCTTAAATCTAACATTTCTAAATCATCTTTATTTAATGCAACTGGATATATCTGTCCATCCTTGCAATACATTATTATTACCCCATCTGTTTTACCATCAGACATATTGTTCATTTTATTTACTCCTTTCGTCGAGAAATATTTTGAATTGCGACACTAAATCAATATTACTGGTTCATTATCTTTTTTAGGGTATTGCTGTAAAACTGCACTTTCTATATTTGAACCTAAATGTCTTTTAAGATACGGTGCATAATCTATTGAATTTTTCATTGTATAAACAACCTTACTTTTATCCTTGCAAATTATTGTTAACTTTTTCATAACAATCCTCCTTAAATTTATTATAAATATTTACCATAAATCATTTTAAAAACTATATTTATTAACCCTTTAAACTCCCAGTGGAATTTGTTAATTCTTATCGTAAAACCACTCAATAAAACACATAAACAAGCGATTGTTATAATTATTTTTTCAACTTTATTTATATTAATCACCCTTTCATTACTTCGCATTTTAGGCATACCAAGCCTCCTATAGGGAATTAATATAAACAGTAATAACTTTTTCCCAAGGTAAGTTTCTAACTTGCTCTTCTGCCCATCTGCTGATTTCTTCTTCGTTAGTTGGGTGTCCTTCATCATATTTATCTACATATTTATCTATTAAATCCTCACGATCAGTAGATTCAAAATATATTCTTTCTTCATCAATCCAACACCTATCTAAATCTGCACTACTCCAATCACCTGTCCAACAACAAAAATCATCACCTTGAACAACTTCGCTACTCACCATTGGTATTATTTTTAAATTGGGATTTTCTTTTGATAATTTTATTAATTTTTGTATATTTTCTTGTTGATTTTCAATTTGTGTTTTAATCGCAAGCCCCTTATTCTCTTCTATTTTTTTATCAAGAAAATCTTCACAGTCGCTAGATTCATTAAACGCTAAACACAACATTTCCCCTTCTACAACATAACTATTTAGACAATTTCTACAATCTTTTTTATTCAAAATCAAAACCTCCTTTATCACAATCTCATATTATTTTGAATTACGACTTAATCAAAAATTATTTTGTCTGTTTCAAATTTTTGATTAAGCGCAATTTGCCAACATGATTTACATCTTTTTTTTAACTCTGCCATGTTATTTGGAATATCTGCTATGTCATCAAAACAACATTTCCCTTCATAATTTTCTAATCCAAAACTATTAGGACAATATCCCCCTAAATAGTTTTCAAAATCATTTTTTATTAAACCGTTTTCGATATCTTTACACGCTTGTAATTCTTCAATATTATGACTTAAAATTGTTTGACAATAATTTAGCATTATTTCTTTACCTGTTTTTATCATTTTTTATCCTCCTTATTTAATTCACAATATAAGCAGATTGAGACTAATTGAATCGACTATTAATATTTATATTCCTAGGCTTGTACTTCTTAAGTTCTACCCCATGTTTAATCAATATTTTTTTAACATAGTATTTGCTACATCCTGCGCTTAGAGCTGTTCTATTCAACGTCCTATATTTCTCGTAAAGTTCTAGTATTCTTTCATCTGTAACTTGTACGCTCATTTTTTAGCTCCTTTTAACCTCTAAATTTTCATAAGCCCCAGTTTTAAAATCTGTAAAATCAAAACACTCTTTATAATTTCTTAGTTGAAGTATTATAAAGTTTTCTTTTATTCCAATTACCTTTCCTGATATCTTTTTATTCCTCTTGTTTCCTTGCTGCATTGTCCTGTGAAATTTAAGTTTATCTCCTATTTTAAATTCAGGAATACTATTATAATTTGGTACTTTGAATTCAGTATGTCTTTTTATTTTCTTTACTGCTGCCTTATTTAAAACATTTTCTACTGAAGTCATAGATGTATCACAATTTATTGCTATCGTCTCAATTTTTGTACCAGCCTTATACCGCTCAATTATCTTTGCTTTTGTTTCTTTAGGAAGTGGTCCTCTCCTCTTTTGCATCTGTGACTTTGTTACTACAAGAGCATTCGTTATTGAATGCTCACTACATTTATATTTTTTAGCCATCTGTTTATAGGTCATTCCAGCTTTATAATCTTCTGCTATGCTATGATAATCTAATCTTCTTTTCATTTTTACCTCCCTAAAACTTTCATGTTTACTTATCAAAATGGAATATCTCCATCATCCATAGGTGTTAAATCTTCACTATAATCTCCTGTTTTGAAAGAATCGTTTGAATTATAACTATTGGATGAACTACTATTATTATCACTATTACCTTTACTCTTGAAATTGAGGAACTCAACTTCCTCAGCTGTTACTTCGGTAATATAAACTCTATTACCATCTTTGTTCTCATAATTTCGTGTCTCAATTCTGCCTCTTATGCCTATCAAATCACCCTTTTTACCACAAAAATTAGCGGTATTCTCAGCTTGTTTTTTCCATATAACTATCGGTAAAAAATCAGCTTCAGGTTGTCCTTCCTTTTTGAATCTTCTATTAATAGCAAGCGTTCCCTTGGCTATTGCCGTTCCGTTACCTGGTAAGAACTTCAAATCTATATCTTTAGTCCAACGTCCTGTTAAATTTACATTATTCATTAGTTTTTACCTCCTCGAATGCTTTCTGCCAACATTCTATACAACTTTCTCCATTTTCGCAGACATAAATACTTCCTTTTAGTCCTACATCCCTTGGACATAATGGCTGTGTACTTAGATATTTTTCAAACTCTTTTTCGTCCATATCCTCTATTATTTTCATGAATTTTTGCTTTACCATTAACAATACCTACCTTTCAACGCGCTTCTCTAGAATATAACTCGCTTCCATATCTGCGGTGTGCAATGCAAGAGCTCCTTTATATTGGCTAAATATTGTACTAATTGCATTAGAATTAGACCAATTCTCTCCTATAGCTCCCATATGCCACCTGATCATGTAAATTTCTTCTTTAGACAAATTTATAAATTGTAAAAGCCTTATTATTGATTTTTCACCGTGTCCTATAGGAAAATCATCCTCAAAACCATATCCAGGGAAGTGCTCCCATTTTTGAGTTTTATTATTTTTCCTGTTCATAGTACAAGGATGATATAAATTTATCTTGCAAACATCATGGAGTATTGCAGCTATTATCATTGTTTCTTCAGATAACCCTAAATTGAATTGTTTATTTTTAATAACCAGCAATTTATAAACATTTAAGCTATGTTCAGCTAATCCACCTTCAAAATTTCCATGATATTTTGTTGATGCAGGAGCAGTAAAAAAGTCCGTTTCTTCTAGATACTTATTTAACTTTTTTATTCCTGGCCTTTCTGTACTGTTTAATAAACTAAGTATTTCTTCTTTATTAGCCAATAAAACTAAATCATTCAATTTCACATTCCTCCAATTGTTTGATTTTTTCTTTTAATTCTGTGTTTTCTTTTTCTAGATTCTCAACCATTTTTTCATAGTCTGAAAGCATCTCTGCAATTTCTGATAGCCCATAGTAACCATATCTTGCTCTTATTTCTAAATCAGCCATTATATCCTCCTAATAAATTTCTAGCCCTGGCATTGCAATATAAGTTGGTACACCAGTAAGTTCCTCTATTTCATTTTTAAATTCTTCCGGATTCGCATTGTTATGAGATAAATGTATTAATGTTATAGTCTTTGTTTTAGATAAATCCCAAGTTTTAAAGGCTACCTTTAAAGTTTCTAAGCTCATATGCGATTTAAAAGTTCTTTCTTCGTGAGACTCTAAATCGTACATATATTTTTCTGAATAATTACATTCAATCAGTATATGGTCCACATTTTTGAATTTGTATTTTAGGTAATAAGTATCTGTAGCAAATAGAATTTTACCTAATTTTTTATGATGAATTAAATACCCAAGATTTTCACATTCAGTCCCATCTGTGTTAGTGTGCTGACAATTGAATGCTCTAACTTTAAAGCCTCCAATTTCAATGTTATCAATATGTTTTACAACATTAATTTTTCTAGATTGATATTTGCCTAAAACCTCTATTGGAGCATACACATTTATTGAATTGTTAATTATGTTTTTTAAAGATTTACAATGATCACTATGCTTATGTGAAATCAAACAACCTTTAACCCCTTTGATGTTATAACTTAAGCCTTTAAGAATACTTCTATAATTTATGCCACATTCAAGCAGGAGTTTTTCTTCCCCTGCTTGGACTATATAGCAATTACCACTGCTGCCTGATGCTAATACCTTAATCATTAATAAGGAGCATCTCCTTCTTCTTCGTCTTCTTTAATAATTTCAGCTTCTACAGTTGGAACATCATCTTGTTTTGTTTGAGCTGGTTCTTTATTAATAGGTTCTTCTATATCAATTACCTCTTTATTAGCTTCTACTTTAATTTCTTCATTAATTTCCTCTTGAATAACAACCCTTTTAGGTGTTTCTTGACCAACTTCCTCTTGTGAATAAAGTGCTCCTATATCGCCCGGAAACGCTTCTCTTAAAGCTTGTACTAAAGCTACCTTTCTTATCATAGTGGCCGGCATACTCTTCCAAGTACTCTGATTTTTGCTATACTCTGACAAACTTACTTTTGCCACTATTGGATATTCTTTATCTTTAACAAATACTTCTGACCAGCCACCCACAAGAGTATCTGTAGGCAATTTAAAACATCCTTCAAGTTCAACAACTTCTTTATCCCTTACAACGATTATTCCAGCTCTGTGCCCTTTGTATCTTGGGTTTTCCTCTGCCTTTCTCATAAATGCTTCTTTACCTGTTACAATTTGAGCATCTTCTCCAAATTTAACAAGATAAGCTTCGTTTAAAAAAGGGTTTAATTTTCTGTATTTGCATAAATTCATAAATACTACAATTTCTCTGTTATTTATTTGCTTGTTCCCTCTTGCTAAATAACTTTTTACTATATTTCCTGTTAATTTGACCTCTTCCTCACCAACGTTGTACACCATTTCTTTTTCTAATAAAGTTATTGCACTGTTTTTCTCTGACATTTATATTTCCTCCATTTCTTGATTTATTTCATTTATCTTTTCAGTTAAAGCGGTAGCTATAGCTTTTTTAATTAAATTCATATGCTTTTCTGGTAATTGCACATATACACCATGTATTGGTATACCTTGCATTCTATCAATTGATTTATATTTTAAAATACCTTCTATCTTCTCTTTTTCTGCCTCCAAATCTTCGTAATGACCAATTTTTACACTTAAATATTCGTATGTGTTTTGGTCCATTAAATCGCCTCCACTTTTACTTTTAAATCTTTATCTTTGCTAACAACTAAATTTATTACCTGACTATTAACATCTATTATTTGGTTAACTGCTTCTCTATTATCTATAAAAATTGGAGCTTGTACTTCATAATGGCTGCATAAAGTATTAATTATATCTAGTCCTGCGTTCATTTTAGCCGCGGTATTAAGATTAGATGTAAATGGTACTCCATTAACACAAGGCTCACAGCATTCCTCTAAACCTCCATTAATTTGGTTCCTGAACATTTTAAATTTAACAATTTTGAACTTTGAATTAACCTTTTCTTCCAATAATTCAACCTTTGTTCTAATAAAGTCTTCTGAAAGAATTTCTAAACCTTCTAACTCTGCTATTTTTTGACTAAGATTTGCTTCTTCTTCCGATAGTTCTTTGATTCTTGCTTTTGAACTTGTATTAATTTCTTGATAAGCTAGTTGTTTATCAAATTCCCTGGCTATTTCTTGCAGCTCTCTTTTCTTGTCTTTCAATTCTGATAAATCATCAGTTTTAAATTTATTGATTTTTCTTTCTAATTTCTCAATCTCTTTCTTAGCCTTTAAAATTTCTGGAGTATCATTAATATCGTTTGGTTTAAAACCAACAAGTTCACTTTTTAATTGGTTAACGCATACCATTGTTTCCTCAATCTGTTTCTTTTTATCAGTAATTGCTTTTTCTTTTCTTTCAACAGTTTCGTTACCTTTAGCAATTCTTTCTTTTATTTCTTTGCCCTGAGTAGCATTATTTTTTAAACTATGGGCTTTTTTAAAATTAAATTTTTTTTCTGCTTCTTCTCTTTCTTTTTCAATATTTTCAGTATCATACTTTCTACCACAGGTTGGGCAAACACAATTTTCTTCATCAAATTCAAAACTAGATGATTTTATTTTTTTATAGTTTTCTCTTAAGTCTGTAATTTGTACATTCAACTTATTTAAAGCATCTTTATATTGAATAACTTCTCTTTCCAATATTCCTAAATCATTCTCATACATCCTATTTTCAGATTCGGCGGTTCTTAATCTCATTTCAATTTCTCGTTTTGGCTTTTCTAAATCTGATTGAAGAGCATATTCCATATTGGATAATTGGTGTTTCTTTTGTATAAGATTTTCTTTAAACTTGTATAATTCTTCATTAATTTTGCTCTTATCTTGCAACTGTTCATCCAGTTTTTCTATTTTATCCAGTACATATTTTTTCTCAGTTTCTAAACTTTTGAAATCAAGCTCCTGGATAGAATTGTTTACTTCATCTATTCTTGAAGGAATTTGAGCTCTATCTTTTTTAAGTTGGCTTATTTTAGATTTATTGGCTTTAATGAAATCATCAACTGTCTTGTCCTCCAAGTACTTTAATAAAGGTTTTAAATCTTTTTTACTTTCTATAACATCCTTATAGTCCATATCTCCTACAATCTCTGTTATAATTTCACGTCTGTCTTTCCAAGCTAGATTTGCAAAGTATATAGGATTAGTTATTAACTTAAACAACTTTTCATCTAATAAATCAGAAATATATTTCTTATACTCAGTAACTTTTTGAGGGACTTCATTGACGTAATATTTGCTCTCATATCCCTTAAATTCAGTTCTAGATGTTCCTCTTACTTTGCTATATTTCTCTTTGTAAACTCTCTTTAAAACAACATTTCTACTATCTACATTTAATGTAGCCTCAATAACAGTTTCTAAATTATGAATAGGCTCATTGTTTACGTTTAATGGCTGCACATCAAATTTAGTGCTATCTTTACTATCCTTGTCAAAGAGAAGAAAACTAAAAGCATCTTGAATAGTAGTTTTACCTGTTCCATTTTCTCCATAGATATTAGTAACTTTTCCAAAAATTATAGCCGAATTTTTTATTCCTTTAAAATTCTTAATTGACAAAGATTTCAAAATTATCTCTTTACTCATTTATTCATCCCCTTTTATAGTTACTTGAATGCTTATATCTTCTGGAATATCCTCAATAAAGTCTAATAAATCATCTAGCTCACTAACAATTTGTCTATTACATCCTTTTGAAATTGGGTGTGTTGATTGTTCTAATATTCTGCTATGTGTATTAATTAAAGCTGTAATATAACCTGTTACTGCTTCTTTCACTTTACAAAACCTCCATTTTCTTTTAGAATTTACTTAGGTATTTTAAATTTGGGCCCTCTGCAAAGGGTTCTTTTTTATGCACATCTTTTAATAACATTTACACTCCTTTCTGCGATAGCTAGCATTTCACTAGAGCTTGTCCTTTTGTTAAACTTGATTCTGTTAAACTTAATATCATCTGTTACCATCTCGCATACTGTAGCAAATTCATTGTCGTTTAGTTCACCAGTAACATTCTCTATCAATTTTCTAAGCATTTAATCATCTCCTTTCTTGTCCTTTTCAGTTATCAAAATTCCTAATTGCTTGGATAATATCAAAGTCTTTTTATGTTTAAGACCATTTTTAGCGATAGATCTGTCTAATTGATTTCTTTTTCTACAGATTAATAAATCAATAATCACTCTTCATCCTCCTTTACAAGTTGGATGTTGATACCATCAGTAACTACAATTGCTATTCCTTTTTCTTTTAGAACTTCTTCAGCAATTTCTATAGTAAAATAAGCTGCATAATCATATTTCTTACCTAACATATTTCCACCTCTCCTTCTTAAATTTCAAAACACAAGAACATAAACATGAAAATACCTTCTATCACTATGAAGATAATTATTAATTTCCAATCATCACAAAGCAATTCATCATCTTCATTCTCTTCGTTATCAAAATATTCATTTTTCACACATCTTCCACCTTTACTATTTTTCTTCCAGCACTTTTACCGTTGTAATTTTTTAGCTTCTGATTTTAGAACTGCGCTCCTGCCTATACCAAGTTTCATTCCTAACTTAGTAGCTGAATCTTCAACCAATAGTGGCAATTCGTATTTATCAGGTGTTACAGCTAACCATAAATACTTCAATTCATCACCTCCTCAAACAAACGAGCCTCTTATTTTTAATACTATAAAACACATAACATTCAAAAGTCTGTCTTTCCAATAAAAAATCTTTCGGATCTAAACCTTGCTTGGATAAAAATATTTTCTGATATTTAGTTAATCTCTTAAGATGCTTCAATATCTAACCTCCCCTTTGAATTTTTTAAAGGTTTTTACATTATTTTGTAGAATTATCATCTATAGAAAGGAGATGATATTATGTCTGAAAATTTAATTTGCCCTTTGAAATTTGGTTCTCAATATAACAAATGCACTTCCAATTGTGCTTGGAACGCCGGTTCAGAAGTTAAACCTTTATGTGCTATTTTAAAGATTTCTTTTTGCTTAACATCAATTGTTGAAACTAACAATGAGTTAACAGTTAATTCTGAACAAGATGACAATTAAATTTAACAACTATTTTAACCATTACTATTCTCAGTAGGAATGGTTGCTTTTTTTAGTCTAGTAATAGAATTTACAAGACTCTCAACTCTTGCAGAAGTATTCGCAATAAGTGATAAAGTTCTATCTGTATAATGTTCTCTTTCTTTTCCATCAGAAACACTATTAAGAACCTGCTTTTGAACCTCCTCTATTTGTTTAATTTGATTTTCTAAAACTACTTTGTAATCCATTTACATTACCTCCTCTAAATAATTATTAAACGGCATCTTATGCTACTTTATGTTTAATAGCCATTTCTTTTACAATCGCTACATAACCCTCAATTAACTTCTTATCATCAGCAATTACATCAAGCACTGTTAATTTAGCCCTCTTTGATTTACAGATACCTTCATCTGCCATCCTTCGTCTTTTATTTGTAAGTCTTGTTTTTACATCAACTCCTAGTCTTGTATTTAGAAGCTTATAGCTCTCTTCTCTTACATTTCTGATATGGTCAAATCCACCTAAATTCGTTGCTATAGCATTTATAATCTTAGTTGTATCACTTCTCCATGAGTTTGGATTTAAAGTAATTACGTCCCTCATAGCTTGTACCTCTGCTTTAGCTTCAAGAGCGTGATGATTAACTTCATTGAGTTGCTGCTTTAATTTCTTTTGTTCTAGTTCCATATTTATTAGAAGTTGTAACTGGGGACTTAACTCTGACATATCTCTTTTTACTTCTTTAACTCTAAAATAGTTCTTAACTAATTCCCTCTGCACTTTCCAAGCTAAATCATCAGTAAGAGATTTTATTAACATTAAGTATCCTGATTCAGTGATTAAAGTTAGTCCTCTATTAGGAATTTCAAAACCACGAATTTCGTTGTTTTGACTTTTGCTTAAAAGATAATAATCTACACCTTCGATAAAATGATTTCTGTTCTCTAAAAAATTTCTTGATGCTGTTCCCTCTGTTCTTTGGTGTAAGCTGTCAATATCTTTAAAAGTTACTACCCTTTGTTCTTTAAATTCTTTTATCTGTAAATCTTGATTATTGATTTTTATTAAGTTATTCATACATATCTCTCCTTTTGTTTCGATTAAGAAACTTTCTGTGTAATAAAAAATGAATCTGAACTAATTCCATATGTTAAACATATTTTTCTAACATCTTGCATTGAGAAATCTCCTCCAGTTCCGTTCAAATTTTGATTAACTGTAGTAATACTCTTGTCTAGTAGTTTTGCTAATTGCTCTTGTCTTATGTTTTGTTCTTGCATATACGCTTTAAATTTAGTATATGGTATATGTCTTCTTTTTACATATTTCGCCATTGTACCTGCCATAGGGACCTCCTTATTCTTTTTTGTTTCTTATTCGAAACTTATCGACAAATTTATTGTAATTCTATTATGTTTCTTTGTCAATAACTTTTTTTAATTTTTTTTAAATAAATATTGAATAATCGAAACATAATAGGTTATAATGTTTATATGAACTTAAAGATGGAGGTTTAGAACATTGAAAACATTTGGTGCTAAATTAAAAGAGTTAAGAATTGATAAGGGACTAACTCAAGATGAATTGGTTAATACGATAAAGTCTAAATACGAAAGAACTATTAGTAAATCTATGATTTCTAAGTGGGAAAACGGAAGAGAAGAACCGCAAAAATTTTCTGATGTTTCTATGTTAGCCGATTTATTTAACATTAAATGTGACTATCTTATTGGCGTTACTGAAGATAAATATGGAGAAGAACTTGAATATAAGAAAATTCCCGTTATAGGAACTATAGCTGCCGGTATTCCTATATTAGCTCAACAAGATATTATAAGTTATGAATATATACCAATAAAAGAAAAAATTGATTTTTGCTTTTTAGTAAAGGGCGATAGCATGATAAATGCTAGAATATTTGATGGTGATATAGTATATATCCATCAGCAACCAGAAGTAGAAAACGGAGAAATAGCAGCAGTTCAAATAGATGGAGAAGTTGCTACTCTTAAAAGAGTTTATCATATTGGTGGTAATTTGATTTTAAGACCTGAAAATCCAAGTTATAAAGATATTATTTTTAGTAAGAAAGATAAAAAAAGTGTTCAAGTTTTAGGTAAAGCTATATCTTTTAAATCTGAGGTGAAATAGTATGGCTAGTATAAAGAAAAATAAAAACGGTACTTACACTGCTGTAGTTTACATAGGGCGAGATAACAATAACAAAGTGCTTAGGAAACAAATAACTAGAAAAGGATTAAAAGAATGTAAGAAAGCGGCTAGAGAATTAGAAGAGGACATAGAAAGTAAATCCCTTAATAATCTTAGCATTATGAAGATGTCTGATTATATGGATAAATGGTTAGAAATCAATAAAGCTATGCTAGCCCCTACTACAGTCAAGGCATATAGAATATATATCAACAAACATTTCAAACCATATTTCGGCAAATTGAAAGTAAACCAAATAACAGATATGCATATAAAAGAATACCTATCAAATAAATTGTCGGAGCTATCATCAACCACAGTCAGAAAACACTACTTTACACTTTCTAAAATTCTATTTGATGCGCTAAAGGGTAATTCACCTTGTATTGGTATAAAGCCACCTAAAAATGCCGAATATAAGCCTGTGATACCTACTGAAAATGAATTTAAACAAATATATAATATGTTTAAATCTATAAGTATAGAAGATGAAGCAATAATACTTCTAGCTGGATGGTGTGGTTTAAGAAGGGGCGAAATATTTGCATTGAAGTGGGATGACCTTAATGAAGATGAAGGGACTATTAGAATTGATGAAGCTGTTGCTCTTGAGGAAAATAGCTATCAATTTGAAGTTAAAGAGCCTAAGTCACATAATGGAATTAGAACCTTAGCATCTCCAGATTATTTAATGGACCTTTTAAAAGAAATTAAATCTAGCAGGGATATAATCCAGCATGAAATATTTTCTCAAAATCCACATAGCTTTACTAAAAAATACACGCGAATACTAAGAGAAAATAAATTGCCTAAAATAAGATTTCACGATTTAAGACATTATCACGCTAGTTTGCTATATAAGAATAAAGTACCTGACCTTTATGCTGCAGAAAGACTTGGACATGACATTTGGGTATTAAAGAAAATTTATCAACATTTAGGTTTGGAAGAAAAGAAAGATTTAGACCAGCAAATCAAAAATATTTTCAAATAAAAAATGTACTAGTTATCATTCTAGTGCATTTTTGCTCTGTTTATTAAATTTAGTTCAGTTTTTGTTCAGTTTTTAATTTATTTTCAAAAAAGTAAAAAGCCAGTAATCATGATGATTACTGGCTTTGCTGTGGCAGGGGCACCAGGACTCGAACCCGGAACCAATGGTTTTGGAGACCACTACTCTACCAATTGAGCCATACCCCTA
>NZ_JBTVVN010000028.1:0-49535 GCF_054819755.1 Clostridium sp. DL1XJH146 | reverse complement strand
TTTTTATTGTAATCTAATAGGTAACATCTAGATTTGTTATTTTACATAAATTGGTTCTGTTAGGTTGATGGCTATGCTAGGAGCACCGATGATTGCAAACAACAATTTACAAAATTTACAATTTGTTAATTAGCACCGGTGCTTTTTGTGAGGAGCCATAGGCGACGAACTTGCTTGCTATAGTTTTATTAGCACCTGTAACTGTAATATCTGTCGCTACATTATTTATTTCAGAAAGTATCGGTTCAATAATATTTCTTCTTAATTTAGTAGGGAGTACAGCTGACTTACTGATGGCTCTTTACTTATGTAGGGTTAATGAGAATAGTTATATAGTTGATAGGGAATATGGGTTTGATGTTGTAGATGGTGAACCTATTGTTAAAGTATTTGACGTAGCAGTGTTATAAAAAGGTGAAGAAGTTATATTTGATAAGTGTTCAAAGATTCTTTCTGTGATAGATTAAGATTAATTGTAGACAAGAAAATAGCCTCATAATATAAAGAAATTACCACTGATAAAGCTCTTAAATACTGTACTCTAGATCCTGTGAAATATTATAATAAATTATCAGAAATGCAATGAAATTAAAAAGGTTGATATTCTTACATATGAAAAAAAAAATTATAGTTAATGATACGATAAATTAAGACTATAAATTTACTTTTTTTATAATTCTTCATGTTCAAATTTAGTGACTTTTATATCTGTAAAATCGTGAACCATGGTTATGGTTTCAAGTCCATAAGGAGGATTGTGCGCTCATATATAAGTTTTTACTTGAACTTTTATTTGGGAAGTAAACCGTTTCCCTTCTTCAAGTGGCTTCATTTCAAGTATTTTAGCATCGTATAAATCAAACATTCTTGGTTTACCATAGTAATCAGAAATTGCTAAGAGCATGGGTTGAGATACAAAAGATAATATAAAATCTTCCTGGGATTTTTTACTTATATTATTTTCATAAGTATAGCCAGTGAAAATAAAAATCATTGCAAAAGCAAGTAATATCAAAAATTTTTTTCTCATTTAATCTCCTCCAAATATTAATATTCGGTTTAATTGTCCCTCCAATATAGAAAAATTATTCCTAATATAATGAGATTTCTAAAAAGAGCTTGATAAAAAGGTCCGCTAAAGATATATACGAGCTAAGAGAAAGAATTTAAAATACTTAAAAATTATTAAACTTAAAAAAAGTAAGATGAAAAAGTGTTGTTACTGTATTTTTATAATTTGAATTATATTTGTTATTTTGTAATTAAGATTGATTTTAAAAAAGAAAAAATAATAAAAATCAATGCAAACAGGAACTTGAAAACATATAAGAGAATAAACTAAATTTAAGTTCAAATTACCTTAGAGTATAAGTTTAGTAGGCAAAGATAGTATAAAATACTATGGTAATATAAAAAAGACAAGAAAATGCGCATTTATTGTCAAGGTATTCTGTATCATGGATGCCAATGGGAAAATGGGATAAATGCTCCTTTGCTGTATCAGAAGAGAAGCTTGAAGGAGGCGTTTGCTATGGTGGGCTTGACCTTTCAAGTACCACATATATCACAGCCTTTGTTGTGCTATTCTCACCTACTGATGAGGATGATAAGTATTGTATCCTTCCTTACTTTTGGATTCCAGAAGAAACGCTGGATCTTAGAGTAAGACGTGATTATGTTCCGTATGATGTTTGGGAGAGACAAGGCTTTCTTCAAACAACAGAAGGAAATGTTGTTCATTATGGCTATATTGAAAAGTTCATCGAAAGATTAGGTGAGTGATTCAATATCTGAGAGATTGCCTTTGATAGATGGGGTGCTGTTCAGATGGTACAAAATTTAGAGGGTATGGGATTTACAGTGGTACCGTTCGGTCAGAGATTCGCTTCCATGAGTTCTCCAACGAAAGAGCTTATGAAGTTGGCCTTTGAACAACGACTAGCATATGGCGGATTCTGTATATGATGATAGAGGTATTTTATTTATTTAAATTCCTGTTGACACACCGTGGACTAAGGTGTATAGTATAATTACAGTATGGCCTAAGGTGTAAAAGGAGGAATTTATATGCCTATTATTAAAATGTCATTAACTGACACAGAGTATTCGGAACTTGAAAATCAAGCTAGTAAAAACAATGTTGGAAGTATTCAGGATTTAATTAGATTAAAACTACTTTCACAAAACACCTCATCAATTTTTGTGGCAGAGATAGCGGCACAAATGGCTAATAAGAAATTCACAGCTGAAAGCGAACCATTTTCATTGCCTGATATTTATGGCGACAAGTGGAGTGAACTTGAACCACGATATACAGGCGCTTTTGGAAAGCGATTCTTTAACTATGTAAGAGATAATGATTGCTCAATTGAATTCGTCGGGATGTCTGAAAATCAAAGAAGAGCTATTTATAAAATGAAATAGAGGAGGATTGCAATCATGAAGGCAAAAGAAATGATCGAATTGATTAATGATGTTGAATTAAATCAGCACGGAATCACAAAGTTGTATCCATCAAGAGTTTCATACTTTCAAACTATTCATAAATATGATGATACAACTATTGGAGTTTCATATGATGATGAGTTCAGAGTATGGAAAGCAAAATTGGAAGAGTGTATCGGTGGAACAATATACATGCCAACTGCAAAGAAAATTTTAAATAATTGGTTTTGCTGTGCATTTGAGCAGAGGCAAGCATTGCTCAGATTGAATTATCGAAACTATCAAGCAAATTAAATGAGGAATTACTATAGCATCTATCAGAAAATGGTAGGTGCTTTTATTATGCCTATTTCGGTCGAGAGATAAGGCTGTAACAGATAGCGCTGTTGGTAGTATTAATGTTTATGCTAAAATTCATTTTCATCACCCATTAATACTATAAATAATTTAATCATTATTGTACATTAAAATATTGGCAACTTCCTACAATATTATTTTAGCATTTATATGCTTGACTAATAATAATTAAAACTGGCCCCACCCGTTGCCCACAGCTGGGAATTTAGTGAAAACCGAATTAAACAGTAAAGATAATCTATTTAGTTAAAGAGAAAAAGAAATAGTAGATTTTAAATAAATATTTTCTTTTTTAAAATACAGAAATACTATTTTCTTTTTAAGATAGAAATACTATATAAATTGTAATATTTGTTGAGTTTATAAATGTAGTATGGTAATCGGTGTATACTAAGTCGCCGGTAATGGAGGGTGGGTAGGCGCTTGAAATTGCGATTGGAGGGTCTTCAGAGACTTTCTTGGTAGGCAAAATGTGGACCAGCTTTGAAGTTGAAATGTATGGACAAGACTTTTTAATGCTTGTACATGACTTTCTAGTTGAAAAGCTAGTCCACCATTAGTTGTAGTAATAGTAGTAATAGGTATACTTGCAATAATGCATAAAGCAAAACAATTTTCTAATTAAAGTTGTTTTGTTATTCTAGTGTTAGTATCATAATCTACAGTGATAAATGTATCTGATATAATAGCGGTTTTTAAAATAATAAGAGGAACATTGGTGCAACTGGTGGACAAACTTGGCATACTTTCATAGTGGGATTGTATGTTTTGTTTGTCCACCAGATATTTTTGGCGGTAAATCCGCTAAAGTGATAATCCCTTCAGGTGCAAGCGTTGCAAGCTCGTAGCTTTAGAGCTTGTACTGGAAAATTTTATCCTTTTTCTACTTTTAGCGATTAATAAACGGTAGCTTTTTAGGAGCTTTTTTTAGTTGTAGTGTATTATTATATGGTAAGTGTTATATTAATGGACAAATTACAACAAATTTATTTGAATATCTTAACAAATTAAAATATATATATTATGCACTTGTTTTGTTGTAAATATATTAATAATACATAAATACTATGCAGAGGTGATATAAATGAATTGTAAAAATTGCGGAGCAAAAATATTAGAAAATAGTACGTATTGTCAAAATTGCGGTTGTAAAATTGAAGATTTCAAAGAAAATTTAATTTCAAGTGATGATGTTAAATCACAACCATTAAATCGTAATTATAGGCTTGGGGATTTTTATAATTACAATGATAACTATAATATTTTTTAATTCAAGTACAGGGATTAAATTGAAATTGAACTATTATTCTTCTCATAAAAATACCGAAAAATTAGTAAGTTTTATAGATAAAAATGAAAATAATGAAGATAAAGAATCGCTTGTATTAATCGCTATTGATGAAGTCCAAAAATAGTATCACTGAGGCTTATCAAAATCAACAGATAGATGAAGGAGCAATTCTTACAAAAGAGTTTATAGATTTTGATATAGGAAAAAATGAAGAGATTATTAAATTAGGAGTTTTGTTTGATTCTATATTAAATAATGAGGAAGAGATAGAAAGCATTGATTTGCAAATAGATGATATTGAAAATAATGCTCTGAAATATACGTTAGAATCTGAAGAAATTCAACATATTTTCGGAAAATGCCATCTGATGAGCATGCTATAATTTATACTACGGATACGAAAATAACTTCAAAAGGTTGGGGTAATATGTTGGTATATTATTTAGGCGATGAAGATATAGATAAACTACAGGATAGTGTAGCAGAAATAGATAATAAACTAATAGAATATAATGAGGAGAAGACAAATCTTTTAAGCAAAATTGATAGCTTAATAATTGAAATTAATAGCTATGATAATGAAGTAAAGGAAATATTGAATATTGAAGAAATTGAAGATCCAGAACAGGAAAAAGAGGAAGTAGTAGATGAGGAAAACAGTGAGATAAATAGAAATAGTAATGATGAATTATCTAGTAGTACTGAAAATATATTAAAAGATTTGATAATAAATTTTGATAATGCTTGGATTGAATATGTAAATGATGGCTCACAGAATATATATAATTATATAGTACCTGGTAGTGAAGTAGATAAAGATATAAATAACTTTAATAGGAATGGAACTAAAGAAGAATTTTTAGATATTGAAGTGAAAGATATAGAAATTGAGGACAATAATGCTTATATTAAGGTATATGAGAAAATAAAGAAGATAGAAAATGATAAAGAAACAATTAAAGAATATAATTGGATTTATCATTGCCCAAATATAGATGAAGAATGGCTAGTAAGTGATTATACAAAAGATAATAGTATGGATATTGCAGAAACTAGCAATGAAATTAACTATGATATATGTAATATAGGTTTGGACTTCACTTCAAGGCTAATTTAATGATTAAAGATAATGAGAAATTTGTAGAAACTATGAAAGAGTTTGGAAAATATGCTTTAATGCAATTAAAGCAAGCAACAGATTGGTTAAGAAGAGCTATTGATGATGGTATAGTAAAGAAATTAAATAAATCAGAAGACCCTCAGGCGTCACAAATACATATTTGCATAATATCAATAAGTTATTAATAACACCCGAAGGCAATATCTATTATTCTATGTTCCACAAAACGTCCTATAAGGAGTGCTTGATGGTGGAGCTGGTGCAGTGTATTCATCATGTTCTTCTGTGTATGCATACGGGTTAGAAAGGACAGCGAGAAGTTTTTTCATCACGCTATAGTCACCTTTTCCCACGGCTGCTTCTAATGCTTCTTCTACATGATGATTTCGTGGAATTACTGAAGGATTACTTTTCATCATTAATTCACGACAGGAATTTCTTGAATTCTGTTGTCTATCTAATCTTGCCTGCCGCAGCTTATTCCAATTATGAAATTCTGTACTATCAAATAGAGGCGTATTATAAAGGTTATCAAAAGTTAATGCTCGGAAAGTATTTGTATAATCACCATTGTATTTTTTCATTATACTAAGGAGCTCTTCTATAAGAGGTTCATCCTGAGGCTCTTCATTAAATATTCCTAATTTAGCTCTCATTCCATTAATATAATTACAGCTATATAACTCAGTAAATTGTGATATGGCATCTTCAGCAAGATTTATTGCCTGTTTCTTGTCGTTATGTAGTAGTGGCAATAGAGTTTCAGCAAATCTTGCTAGATTCCATGCACCAATAGAGGGTTGATTACCATATGCATAGCGACCAAAAGTATCTATAGAACTGAATACTGTTTGTGGGTCATATTTATCCATAAAAGCGCAAGGACCATAATCAATGGTTTCTCCACTAATTGTCATATTATCAGTATTCATTACTCCATGAATAAAACCAACCAGCTGCCATTTTGCAATAAGATTAGCCTGACGTTTAATGACTTCCTTAAGTAGGGAAAGGTATGGATTCTTATCATTTTTAACTTCAGGAAAGTGTCTTTGTAATGCGTAGTTAGCTAAGGCTCGAAGCTCGTCAATTGTTCCTTGGTGTGAAGCATATTCAAAGGTACCTACTCGTAGGTGACTTTCAGCTACACGGGTTAAAATTGCACCAGGGAGTAAACTTTCACGATATATTGATTCACCAGTTGTCACCACTGCTAAACTTCTAGTAGTAGGTATATCTAGTCCATACATAGCTTCACTAATGATATATTCTCGTAGCATTGGTCCTAGTGTTGCTCGACCATCACCCATACGTGAATATGGTGTTCTACCTGATCCTTTTAGTTGAATATCAAATCGTTTACCTTTAGGAGTAATATGCTCACCAAGTAGAAGAGCTCTTCCATCTCCTAATATTGTAAAATGACCAAATTGATGTCCTCCATAAGCTTGAGCAATAGGCAAAGCTCCTTTTGGAAGCTGATTACCACTAAGTATTTCTACTCCATCATAACTTTTTAATATCTCAGAATTTAACGAAAGTGACGATGCCAAAGTGTCATTGAAAATAATCAATTTAGGTGATGATACAGGGAAAAGATTAATGATACTAAAAAAAGATTTAGGCAGGCTAGCGTAACTATTATTGAAATTAAATCCTGTTATAGAGGCTTCTTTCTTCTTTATCATAATATCTCCTTAAATTTTATCAACTTATTTTTTCATCCTTTAGTATATACATCGGTTAATTATTTATACTTTTTAATTAAGAGCACAAGTGCTCATAAAAAAAGATATGATTATAGCATAGATGTGGCGTTATTTTTTTGACATATATATTGATAAAATTTTAGATGGGTCATTAAGAGTAGATACATCACTTGAAGTAGCAAAGATACAAAATATTACTTTACCTACGGAAGATTTGAAAAAACTTAAATATCTTATGGAAGTACCAGAGGACTGCAAAACGTTACAAGAATATTTAAAGCGCTTTGATTTAGCAATTATGCTTCTTTAGACTGAGTTAGCAGTATGGTTTTTACATCTATATAATGCTGTAGGCCTTTGGATTACATAAGCTGTTTAATAGTTTTATGTATTCTTCATATTTTGCTCACATTAAAATTAGGGACAAAACTCTTTGACACAGTTCCTTCATCCTGAATAAAAGCATTTTCTATTCCCTTTGAAATACAGTATTGGATTAATACTTCATAATGTTTAGGATTTAAAGGTTTATTTATTTCAGGATACTCATAACTTTTAAAGGATGGAGTATATTGATTCATTAAGCTAATATATACATTATGACCATAGGTATCATATATATAATCAATAATTTTTTTAGAATCAAATAACAAACCAGGAAGCATAAGGTGACGAACAATAATTCCTTTAATCATCATGTTGTTTTCATCAAAAACAGGGTTGCCTACGTTAATGTACATTTCAGATATGGAGTTTTTTGCAACATTAAAATAATTTTTGGCATTTGAATATTCTACAGCATATTTATTATTAAAATATTTAAAATCTGCAAGATAAATATCTATATAGTCTTTCAAGGCTCTTATAGTTTCAATATTTTCATAACTACTAGTATTATAGATAATGGGGATAGACAAACCTTTATTCTTAGCTAGTTTTATTGCTTCAATTATTTGTGGTACATAATGAGTTGGAGTTACTAAATTGATATTATGAGCGCCTTTAGCTTGTTGAGATATCATAATATCTGAGAGGTCATTAATAGAAACCTCTTTACCGTATCCAGAGGAACTAATTTTATGATTCTGACAAAATACACATTGAAGATTGCAATTAGAGAAGAAAATAGTTCCTGAACCCCTAGAACCAGATATGCAAGGTTCTTCCCACATATGAAGTGATACATGGGCAATTTTTATGGTCTCGCCACTATTACAGAATCCTAATTTATTTTCTAATCTATTAGCGCCACAATTTCGTGGGCATAAAGTACAGTTTGTAAGCATTTCTTTATAAGTTATTGATTTCATTTTTTTACCTCACATTAAGTAGAATGTATATTGTTTCAATTTACCGAATTAATTGGATCAGTTCATATTGTAGTAGTTTTTAATTTTATTTTACCATTATATACTATAAAATAGTTATTAAAAAAGAAGTATTGAATATTATAGGGAATACTCTAATTATATACAACTAAAATATGTTAAAATATAATAATAAAGTTGTATATAGAAAGGAGGACGATTATGAATAATACTAAGTTTATAAATCAGTTAAAGCAATGGAGGCAATACTTTCATATGCATCCTGAAAGTGCATTTGAAGAAGAAAATACGTCAAAATATATAGCTGATATTCTTATAAATATGGGCTATGAAGTTCATAAAAATATTGGCAAAACGGGTATTGTTGCAAGTCTTAAAGTTGGAGATGGGAAAGAGTCTATTGGTCTTAGAGCCGATATGGACGCCATTAATATGTCCGAGAAGAGTGGGCTCAGTTATGCGTCAAAGGTTACTGGGAAAATGCATGCATGTGGACATGATGGTCATATAACAACTATGCTAGGAGCTGCTAAACTGCTTGCTGAAAGAAGAAACTTTAATGGTACGGTGAGGTTTATTTTTCAACCTGCAGAGGAGCCAGGAAAAGGATCTCAAGCAATGATAGATGATGGGGTGCTTGAAAAATATCCTATTGATGAGATCTTTGGATTTCACAATACGCCATTTATTCCTGAAGGTTCTATTCACACACGTTCAGGTGGAATTATGGCAAGTGAAGATAACTTTAAAATACATATAAAAGGAAAAGGCTCTCATGCATCAAGTCCTCATTTAGGTGTTGACCCACTTGTCATTGCATCACAGATTATACTTGGTCTGCAAACAATATCTTCTAGAAATACAAATCCACAGCACCCTGTTGTGGTTTCGTGTACAGAGATTTATACAGATGGTGTCCACAATGCCATTCCATCTAATGTTGAAATTTTAGGCGATACCAGAAGTTATACCGTTGAAACGCAGAATCTCATTGAAATGAGAATGAGAGACATTTGTGAAGGTATTTGTAAAATGAATGGCGCAGATTGTGAATTTGAATATACTCATGAGTTTTCACCAACAGTCAATTGGGAGAAATGCGTAAATTATGTAGCAGAAGCAGGAAAGAATATTGTTGGAGAAGGCAATGTAAATACAAATTGTGAGCCTTGGATGGCATCGGAAGACTTTGGCACTTTTTTGAGACATATTCCAGGATGTTTAGTTTTCCTTGGCAGTGGCAAAAATAGTGTCGCTTCTGAAAATACGCCACTTCATAATTCTCAATTTGATTATAATGATGACATACTAGAGACGGGTGCTGAATTTTTTGCCGAGTTAATTAGAATTCGTATGCCGCAATAATTATTATAATAGTTTTACAAGATATTGCTGATTTTGTGGAAATGAATAAGTAGATACGTCTTTATTTTCATAGGATTGCTAGACAAGTTTTTTTTATCAAGTTTTAAAATTGTATAAAGAAAACTTGTTGAAATGAAGCTATTGTAGTTACTAGTAAAAAAAGAAAATTAAGTGGAAAAGAGGGAATTTATGAGTGAATATATGAAAATTGTACATTATGATAGAAGTGACAAAGATGAATATTCAGTAAAAGCATTTGGTGTAGAAAGAGCTAAAAAAGTAAATGCATTTCATAAAAGTTTTCCTGATTATTCGGTCACACCTTTGGCTGAATTAAAAGAACTTTCTAATTATCTAAATGTAAAGAATATTTATGTTAAAGATGAGAGTGCTAGATTTGGACTGAATGCTTTTAAGGGACTCGGTGGAAGTTATTGCATTGGGAAATATATAGCAGGTAGACTGGGAATGAATATTGAGGATCTGTCTTATGAAAAAATCAATAGTCCAGAGATTAAAAAGCAGCTTGGAGATATTACCTTTGTCACTGCCACAGATGGGAACCATGGCAGGGGAGTTGCTTGGACTGCGGCTAAACTGGGTTACAAAAGTGTAGTATATATGCCAAAAGGAAGTGCAGTTGAACGTTTAAATAACATTAAAACTCTCGGGGCAGAGGCTTGTATTACAGAGCTCAATTACGATGACACTGTTCGTTATGCAAGCAATAATGCAGCAAAATACGGTTGGGTTTTAGTGCAAGATACTTCTTGGGATGGGTATGAGACGATCCCAGCATGGATTATGGAAGGATATACTTCTATGGGCCATGAAATAGCTCAGCAATTAAATGGAGAAAAATTGACACATATTTTTCTTCAAGCGGGAGTAGGAGCTATGGCCGGTGCAATTACAGGTTTTTTTGCTGATTTTTATAGTAAGAAAGAGCGTCCAATCATTACGATAGTTGAGCCAAACAAAGCGGATTGTATATATAGAACAGCTGAGGCTAGAGATGACAAGCTGCATATCGTTTCCGGCAATATGGACACAATAATGGCTGGTCTTGCTTGTGGAGAGCCTTGCACTATTGGTTGGAATATACTTAAGAACTATGCAGATAATTTCGTGTCAGTGCCAGATTATGTTGCGGCAAAGGGCATGAGAGTGCTTGCAAATCCACTTAAAGATGATAGTAAAGTAATATCCGGAGAAAGTGGAGCAGCAACACTTGGATTTGTTGCAGAGGTTATGCTAAATCCAAATTTAATAAATATGAAAGAAACATTAAATTTAGATAGGAATTCAAAAATCCTTTGTATTTCAACTGAAGGAGACACAGATAAGGAAAATTACAGGAAAATTGTTTGGGATGGTTTATACACAAGTTTTTAAAGTAAAACTTTCTTACAACGAATAAAGCAAGGTAATCTAAACTTAAAATTTATTGATTACCTTGATTTTTTTCATTTTCATCCTTCTGTGGTTTTGCTAGAAGATTAGTTTTTATAACTGTAGGGTATATATTTAGCACTAATTGATTAACATAATAATATTGTAAATCTGATTTTTATTATTTTAAATAAATTGACATATAATGAAGAAAAGATTACAATAGAAATATAACACCCCCCACAGGGGAGGAGAGGAGAAACTTTTGTGAACGAAGAAAAAATAAAAGCAATGAGATATTTAAAAACTGCAAGAGGACAGATAGATGGAATTATTAAAATGATAGAGGATGAGAGATATTGTGTAGATATTTCTAATCAGATTATTGCATCACAAGCTCTTTTAAAAAAATCTAATTCAATGATAATAAAACAACATATAAACCATTGTGTAAAGGAAGCCTTTTTAAATGATACAGGTGATGAAAAAGTTGATGAAGTTATGAAATTACTTGATAAACTAATGAAATAAAGGAGAAAACATATGAATAAGACTTTGAAAGTTGGAGGAATGACTTGCGCCGTATGTGCAAGAGTAGTAGAGAAAACTAGCAATAAAGTACCAGGTGTACTTCATGCAAATTTAAATTTTGCATCAGAAAAACTTTATGTGGATTATGATGAAAATGCCGCTTCTTTAGAAGATATAATAAAGGCTATTGAAAAAGCAGGATATACTGCAAAAGAAGATAAGGATATAAAAAAATTATCACTAAGCATATCAGGAATGACTTGCGCAGTATGTGCAAAAGCGGTAGAGAAAGCAACTACTAAACTTGATGGAGTTGAAAAATCGGAGGTTAATTTTGCCTCAGAGAAGCTTTATATTGAGTACGATACTTCAAAAGTAAGGCTTTCAATGATAAAAGAAGCCGTTGTAAAAGCCGGCTATGGGGTCATTGATGAAGAGGAACAGGAAGAAGAGGTTGATAGGAAACTTCAAGAACAAAATATAATTTGGAAAAACTTTTTGATTTCAGCTGCATTTACAATTCCATTACTTATAATATCTATGGGACATATGTTTGGAATGCCTTTGCCAGCGATTATAGATATGAATAATAATCCTTTGAATTTTGCTTTGATACAAATAGTACTTGTAATTCCAACAATGATTGCGGGTAAAAAATTCTATAAAAATGGATTTAAAAATATTGTTAGAAGAAATCCTAATATGGATTCACTTATAGCATTAGGTACATCGGCTGCGGTATTATATGGATTATTTGCAATCTATCAAATTTTCATTGGAAATGAAATGTATGCTCATAACTTATATTTTGAATCAGCTGCCACTATTATAACTTTAATTTTACTAGGTAAGTATTTAGAGGCAAAAACTAAAGGAAGAACTTCTGAAGCAATAAAAAAACTAATTGGTCTTACACCTAAATGGGCTACATTAATTAAAGATGATAAAGAAATAAAAATCTTAATTGAGGAAGTTAAAGAAGATGATATTATTCTTGTTAGACCTGGTGAAAAAATTCCAGTGGATGGAATAGTTGTAGAAGGTAATTCTTCAGTAGATGAATCTATGCTAACAGGAGAGAGTATACCCGTTGATAAGAAGAAAGACGATGAAGTATTTGGAGCAACTTTAAATAAAAATGGAATGTTAAAAATGAGAGCTACAAAAGTAGGCAAAGATACATTCCTAGCACAGATTATAAAATTAGTAGAAAGTGCACAAGGATCAAAAGCCCCAATTGCAAGGCTTGCTGATGTTATTTCTGGTTATTTTGTACCGATTGTAATGGCTATTGCTACTCTTTCAGGATTAATATGGTATATATCAGGTAAGGATACAGTGTTTTCGTTAACAATCTTTATTTCAGTATTAGTTATTGCTTGTCCGTGTGCTTTAGGGTTAGCAACTCCTACAGCAATCATGGTTGGCTCTGGTAAAGGGGCTGAAAATGGTATATTAATAAAGAGTGGTGAAGCCCTTGAAAATAGTTATAAAATTGATGCTATAGTATTTGATAAAACAGGGACTATAACAAAAGGAGAGCCAAAGGTAACAGATATATTAGTAGATAGTATGGAAAAAGAAGAGTTTATTTCTTTAATTGCATCAGCTGAAAAAGCTTCAGAACATCCTCTTGGAGAATCCATTGTTAAAGAGGCTGAAGAAATGAATGTATCTCTTCAAAAAGTAACTAATTTTTTAAGTCATACTGGTATGGGTATAGAAGCACAAGTCAATAATAATAAGGTGTTTATAGGTAATAAAAGATTTATGAATAAACTAAAAATGGATATTACTTCATACGAAGAAAAGGCAAATAAGTTATCAAATGAAGGAAAGACTCCTATGTATGTTGCCGTAAATGATGAATATAAAGGTCTAATTGCAGTTGCAGATACTCTAAAAGAGAATAGTAAAAGCGCAATTGAAAAGTTACAAAAGATGAATATTGAAACAGTTATGATAACTGGTGATAATAAAAAAACAGCAGAGGCTATAGCAAAGCAAGTAGGTATTAGTAAAGTATTTGCAGATGTAATGCCAAGTGATAAATCAGAATATGTTAAAAAACTTCAACAAGAAGGTAAAGTGGTTGCCATGGTTGGAGACGGAATTAATGATGCTCCTGCTCTAGTTCAAGCAGATGTGGGTATGGCTATTGGTTCAGGAACTGATATAGCAATGGAATCTGCTGATATTGTACTTATGAAGGATGAAATTGTAGATGTTCTAGGTGCAATTCAATTAAGTAGAGCAACTATTAGAAATATTAAACAAAATCTTTTCTGGGCATTTGGTTACAATACAATTGGAATACCCGTTGCAGCAGGTATATTAACTTTGTTTGGTGGACCTCAATTAAATCCTATGATAGCAGCAGCTGCAATGAGTTTTAGTTCTGTATCTGTATTATTGAATGCTTTAAGACTTAAAGGGTTTAAAATTACATTATAAATAAATTCAGTAAAATAAAACTACAAATAAAAGGAGAGAATGAAGATGAAAAAGATATTATTAATAGAAGGAATGTCATGTAACCATTGTGTCAATCACGTAAAAAACGCTTTAATAGATATTGATGGCGTAGATAAAGTGGAAGTAAGTCTTGAAGAGAAGAAAGCAGTTGTTGAAGGAACAGATCTTAATGACGAGAAGATGAAAGCAGAAGTCGAAGATTTTGGATATACGATTGTTGGTATTGAGTAAATCACGATAAATGTTCTAGCAGGCTTATATCAAAAGTGATATAAGCCTGTAAAAATTAACATAGAAAACAGATAAAATATGAGTTGAATTTGATTGGATTTATCCGTTGATATAATATAGTTTGGAGGGCAATATATGAGTTGGACATGGAGAACAAAACCTCGTAGTATAATAAAAACGGTGCAATGGTTTCCTTATTTTGCTTCTTTAGAGGGTCGTCGTTGGGAAGAAAAGATTTTATATTCAAGTAAATTTAATAATCAACCAATTCATCCTATTAGAAGGACATATATATACGATGCTCATAGTGATGATGATGCTTGGCTATCTAGCATTTCTTTTAATGATTACTTATATGGACAGAAAGATACTAAAGAAACAGAAAGCAATGGTAGAAATGATAAGACAACCTTTGAATTTTTGGGATTTGGATATGTAAATTCAGAAGGGAATATTTGTGTAACAGAAGTTGGTAATAAAATTGTTCAAGGTAATTTTGACAATGAAGACTATTTAAAGCAATTACTTAAATTGCGCTTACCTAATTTAATTACGAAGACACGTGATAAAGCACAGGATGTTGGTGTATTTCCATTTGAATTAGTATTAAGGGCTTTTGATAAATTTGAGAGTTTGAACAGGAGTGAGTTAGCATTACTCTTTGGGTGCATTAGACAGAATGAATCTATTTCTGCAATTGAAGCAATCCAAGAATTTAAAGAAAAATATGAACTTTTTCACAATAAAAATGATGTAGTAGAAGTAAAAAAATTATTTGAAAATGTATTTATAAAATATTATGGCAATTTACCAAACAAAGTTAATAGCTATTACGATTATTCTGAAGCCTTTTCGCGAAGTCTTGTATATACAGGATTATTCTCATTATCAGGTAGAAGTATTGCTACTAAAATAAGAGTTGCAGAGCATTCTAAGACTAAAGTTAGAATGTTACAGGAAAAATATTCATTTAATTTTCCAGAAAATATACATAATACTGATGAGTACATGGATTGGTATGGTAGTTCGAAAAATGTTAAACTTCCTTGGGAAAATGAAGAAGAACGTAGAACTATTATTAAAGATAAAGCCAGTTTGTTAATAACAAAATTACAGGAAGTTGATGAGGGATATCAAAAGGAAGCTGAACTTTCTATAAAAGACATAAATAATATTGTACAAGATTCAAATTTAAATAAAAATATCAATGATTTAAAAATTTATGAAAATTTACTTAGTGATGCTATAGTTAGTCATAATGAGGAATATTTCATAAAAGTATCATCAAAAACTAAGGAAGAAAGAAAACATATTTTAGAAAAATATAATGATATTTTAGATAATGATGATATGAGTGCACTATGGTTAGAAGTAAACACGTGGAAATCATTAATTGCAATTGATGGAGAGCAACATGTTAAAAGAAATTTTAAAATTGAAGATGATTTGACTCCAAGGAGCTTTGCACCTGGTGTGGGTAATACCCCTGATATGGAAGTCTACAAAAATGGATATATTATAATTCCAGAAGTATCATTAATGACAGGAGTAAGACAATGGGAGCACGAAGCTTCAAGTGTAATAGACCATGTATTAAGTTTTATAAAAAGCTATGAAGAAAAGCAAGTACTAGGCCTTTTTATTTCTTCAAAAATGAATATAAGAACAATGTGGCAATTTTTTATTCTCAATAGGGAAAGTTGGGTTGGTACTCCAGTTCCGGTTGTACCTTTAACCATAAAACAGTATATGGATGTTATTGAATATATTTACGAGAAGAATTGGAATATTGATGATTTTAAGAGTCTTTTAGAGTATTTATCTCAGAGTACACTCACATTCACTTCATATATGCAATGGCAAAATAGCATTGATAATACTATTAGTTTATGGAAACAAAGAAAAGTTGCATAATTTTGAATATATACTTTATTAATAATAAAATTTTTGATATGATTTAAGTTCATAGATAGTGAGAAAGGGGAGTAATATGGCTATATTTGCAAAAGAAAATAAACTGTCTCCTTTGTTAAAGTACCCAGGAGGCAAGAATAAAGAATTAAAGTATATTCTTCCTAATGTTCCGAGCAATGCTATTAATTATTTTGAACCATTTGTAGGTGGAGGAGCTGTTTATTTTGCTTTAAATAGTGAACATTATTATATAAATGATAAATCTTCAGAACTTATTAATCTTTATAAAATGGTATCTGAGCAGAATGATGAGTTTTTGAGAAAAATTAATGACTTGGAGCAAAGTTGGACAAATATAAGTGATATAATTGAAAAACATACTCAAGAATTAATCAGAATTTATTATGATTATAAAGAGCAAAATATTAACAAAGAACAGTTAGCAGAGGTAATCTCAGAGTTTTTTTGCACTAATAAAGAAGAGTTTAATAGGTTGTTGAAGAGAAGCTTTAATATTGCAATTGATAACTTTGTATTAGAATTGAATAAAAGTTTTAAAAATAAGATTGCTCGTATGGTTAAGTTAGAAACTGACAAGGGTGATCTACAATACGAAGATGTGGTATTAAATCTTGAAGGAGCATTTAAAAATGCCTTATATATGCACTTTAGGTATATATATAATAATATTGAAGAGCTAAATATAGAAATCCCATTTGCTACTGCAATTTATTTTTTTATTAGAGAATACTGTTATTCATCAATGTTTAGATATAATAGTTCTGGAAAATTTAATGTTCCATATGGTGGAATTTCTTATAACAAAAAAACCTTAACAAAAAAAGTTGAGTATTTCTCAGATGATAAACTTATTGAACAATTAAATAAAACAACAATTGTTAATAAAGATTTTGAAGAATTTTTTTCTATGTATCAACCGACTAATAAGGATTTTATTTTTTTAGACCCTCCATATGATACTGAATTTAGTACGTATGCACAGAATAAATTTAATCAAAATGATCAAGAAAGGTTAGCAAATTATTTAATTAATAAGTGTGAAGCAAGCTTTATGCTTATAATTAAAAACACAGATTATATATTAAGCCTATATCCAGATGGACAACTAACAGCCAATGGAGACAGATTATATATAAATAAATTCGCAAAAAAATATGTAGTTAGTTTTCAAGACAGAAATGATAAAAATGCAGAGCACTTGCTAATTACAAATTATTCTATAAAGTAGGTATAATATATGATAAAGTTTATGTTTCTTGGACCACTCGGAAAGTTTATGCCAGATGAAGATGAAAATGGCTATTGGAATGTTGATGCTGCTGGGAAAACAGTGGAAGAAATAATTGAAACCACAAATGTAAGTGAATCAAAGATGAATTATTCAGTACTTGTAAATGACGTGCGGCAGGAAAGGGACTATGTACTTAAGGATGAGGATGAAGTTTCTATTATTCCATTGTTTTGTGCAGGCTAATAATAAACAATATACAATTTTTTAAAAAAAGGGATGCCTCATAATTTTGAGGCATCCCTTTGAGTTTTATTTTTGTATTATAGTGTACCTAAAAGGTCCAAACGTTTTAATGTTTCTTCTGTTGGTATACCAAATTCATCCCAACCACGGATTTCATAGTAGCGATCTAACATACTGTCTATATCAGGTATGTTATTAGCTGAGCCACCAGTCATTCTTCTCTTACGCATTCTTTGAGGAAGTTTATCATCTTTACGTGATTGACCATCACGAACAAGATACATTCTCTTAAGATTGAAAATACGTTCTCCGATTGTAATTAATTCTTCTTTATCAAGGTCCCATCCAGTAATATCGTTTAACCATGATACCAATAAATCAGCTGTGGAATCTCCTGTTGCATCAAGTAAGAATTTACAAATAGTAAGAGAGTCACATAAACACATAATATGTTCAAGTTCAGTGTTCATCTCAGGTTTGTTTTCAATCGAATGATTTTTTAATTTTATAGATCTATAAAAACCAAAGCCACCATAAAAACCACCATATTCTTGGCCATGACAGTTAGCAGATAGATGGCAAGCACCACGAGGACTAGTTGCATATTGAAGCCCTATACTATCAGCGTAACGAGGATCATGGGCAGGGAAGTCCATACCTCTTTGTTGTACTGAGAACTCTTCTGCTATGCCACCAAGTACTTGTGCAGCAACTTTTGTACCATCTGCTAAATGTTTACCAAAATCTTCTCTGCGGCCAATTTTATGCACTATAGTAAGCATATCTTCAGCATTACCAAAACGAGCTTTACATCCCATTTGTTCTTCAGTAAGAATACCTCTTTCATATGCTTCCATTGCAAAAGCAACTGCATTACCTACTCCAATGGTATCTATTCCGTAGCGATTACATAATTCATTTGCTTTACAAATAGGGCCTAAATCATCTATTAGACAGTTTGGTCCAAATAGACCAAGTGTTTCATATTCTGGACCTGCTGTTTCTATACATTTATAAGGTCCATCTTTTATCTCAACAACTCTACCACAACGAATCGAACAATTGGCACAACCATATCTTCCTGAAAGAAACTTCTCATTGTATACAGGCGTTGCAAGATTTTCGACATTAAAGCTTCCTTCAGCCCAGTTCTTAACAGGTATATCGCCGATTTCTTCAATAAAAGGAACTGCACAAGAAGTACCGCCTTCACGTAGGGCAGCCATATCTTTCATTATTTTTGGTGCCCATTGCTTGATGGATTGGTTGAAACTTTGCTCATTGACAACGGGAGTCTTTACATTACCATCAACACAGATAGCTTTTAATTTTTTAGAACCCATAACGGCACCTACACCACATCTACCTGCAGTTCTTCCGTCTATTCCATCATTCATAATACATGCTAGGTTTGACATTTGCTCTCCGCCAATACCGATATCGCATGTACATGCTTTTTTACCATGTTTCTCACGTAAAAGTTCATCAGTTTCAAAAGCATCCTTGCCCCATAAATCTGAAGCATCTATTAATTCTGCTTTTTCTTCTGTAATGTTTAAATAAACAGGTTTTGGAGATATGCCTTTAAATATGACACCGTCATATCCTGCTTTTTTTAATTTAACTCCCCATTTGCCGCCTGAGTTTGCTTCTCCCCAAGATCTAGTTAAAGGAGAACGTGTAATAACTTGATAACGTCCTGCATTTGGCATTCTAGTGCCTTCAGTTGGACCAGTTAAAAAAATTAAAAGATTGTCAGGTCCTAATGGGTCTGTGTCTGAATCTGTTTCATCATATAGAATTCTAGCACCTAGTCCGCTTCCACCCAAATATTTTCGAAGTATATCTTCATCGTAGAAAGTGTTCTTTAATTCACCAGTTGTTAAATTTACCCTTAAAATTTTTCCAGCATAACCACCTAGCATAAAAAATCCTCCTTTAATATAATTGTTTTCTTATGTTATGTATACGATTAAAAAAAATTCATGAATAGGCTATTGAGTATAAGTAATGAATATTTTTAATCTTTTGATTCTACTAATAATATTATTATATAGACAAAATGTTTTTTTGGCAACAATATATTGTGAATTGTTAACAATCATCAATATATATATATATTAAATATGTGTAAACAAGCTAAAATAAAAAGCAAAAAATGATATAATAGAATATGCAAAAAATTAACAAATATAAGCTAATGAGATTATAATGTTAGTAAGTGTATAAGTTTAAATGAGGTGAAGGAATGAAAATAAATGCTGTATTTGAAGGCGGAGGCATAAGAGCTATTGGTATAATTGGAGCTGTCAATTGTTTTGAAGATAGTGGGTTTACATGGGCGAAATTGGCTGGAACTTCTTCAGGAGCTATTATGGCAACACTTTTAGCTTCGGGATTTACTGGGAAGGAAATAAACAAGCTATTAATTAACACCAACTTTTTAAAATTTATGGATAGAAATCCTGTTCAGCGAATACCTTTTGTGGGAAAGCCTCTTGGAATAATAAGAGAAAAAGGTATATTCTCAGGAGACTATATGGAAGAGTATTTTTATGATATTTTTGCAGCTAAGGGTGTATATACCTTTAGTAATTTAAAAGAAAATGGAGTTTATAAAGTTAAAATCGTAGCATCTGATATAACTAGAAAAAAACAGTTAGTTCTTCCAGATGATTTGCCTTATTATGGTATTGATCCAGATAAATTTTCTGTTGCAAAAGCTGTCAGAATGAGTTGCTCTATCCCTTTTTATTTTAAACCTGTTGTGATTAATAGAAATGAAATAAATCATTTTGTTGTCGATGGTTCAGTAGTTAGAAATTATCCTATTGATATATTTGATGGATATGAAGAAGACGTGAAAACTATAGGTTTTAAGTATGAACAAGAGGAAATTAGCTCTAATACAGGAGCGGGTAGGACTGACCCATTATCTTTTTTATACGATATAGCGGCTTCAGTACCAAATGAAAATAATAGTATTCATCTTTTACCAGAGAATAAGGAAAGAACAGTGTTAATACCTACAAATGGCGTTAGTGTAACTGATTTTGAATTAAATAAGGAAAAAGGATTGTTACTATATAAATTAGGATATAAGAAAGCAAATGAATACATCGAAAATTGTTCTATTTTATAAAAATTAGCACATAGACTAAAAATTGTCTGTGTGCTTTTCTATGTTTTTATATAAAATCACATAAATCATCATTGGACAGTAGTAACGTTCATAGTGACTCTTGGTATATTGAAAAGATAAATAATAGTTGATACCATTAAATTTGATAAAGTGAAAATTATTGAAGAATATTGTAATAATTAGAGTGACTTTTCATTGATTTTATATATTAATGGTTTTAGTTAATGTTATTACGTAGAAAACATACAAAATATGGTATAATACACATAATGATGTTTATGCAGTTATAAAAATTGTGAAGGATTTATATACTGATATTATTTGCAGATATAATATTACAACGGAGATGATAAAATGGGAGATGGTAGGTATTATACTTTTAATCAGTTTTTTAGCATAATAATTTTATTAGCTTTAATTATTTTTATATTAATTAGTACTATGTTAATTTACTATAGAAATGTAAAAAATGAAGGAAGTAAATATATCACTTCTATTTTTATACAATTGAATATAATTGTTTTATCAAGATTTATTGAAGAAATCATAGTTTCACAAGCAATAGCTAGGATATTAAGAAATATTCAAAATATATTTGTTGTTTCTATTTGTGCTATTTTTTCATATTACTTATGGAATTATGTTATTCCTGTATATAAGTCGGAAAAAGTAAATTTAGAAAAGAGAAAATTAAAAAATAGTATATTTATTTCAGTATTAGTAATATATATTTTGATAATTGTTATATTTGAAATATTCACTAAAGGACATATAATAGTTGCAAATTATACCTTTGAAAATATAGTTTATACAAAAGAATATATAGTTTTATTAACGATTAATTTATTTGTTTTGGTAACAATTTCTCTGAAAATTTTTCTGCTTGTTCCTAAAAATAAAATTGAAGGTTTGCCATTATATAAGAATAAAATCTTATCATTTCTAATTATAATAATGAGTGTATTACCGCTATCTATTTATTTATTAGCATTAATAAATAAAAGTGAGTATTTGCAATTTATTGAATTTATTTTATATTTCTCATTTAGTATTGTTATGAATTTTTTAACACTATCATTTATTCCTTATAATGTTACCCCTATTGCTTTTGATAATATAAAAAATATGATACTTGATTTTGTTTTTATAGTAGATGAAAGTGGTAGCATTATATACAAAAATTCGAAAATTGATGATGTTGATTTCTTCAGAAAAATTACTATGATTGATCATTCTAATGTAAAGATTTTGTTTAAAGGTAAAGTAGAAGAAGTTTGGGACAAGCTCAATACTCCATATGTTCAATTAACAAAAGGAAACCAAAAATATTACTTTTGCTATAAAGTAAGAAAAGTAAAAGATAAAAATAAAGTTATAGGTAGTATTATTACAATTACAGAAATAACAGATCTTATTAATAAAATAATTACTTTAGATGAGAAAAAAGAAGAAGCACAAGGGATAAACAAACAATTATACGACTATTCAGGAAAAGTATATAAACTAGAAAAAGAAAAAATGATAAATGATTTACTGGAAGAAATCACTGTTGTTCAGGAAAAAAGTATGTTGGAAATTGTATATAGATTAGAATTGGTTTTAAAAAAAATAGATAATGAAGACTTTGAAGAAGATATTGATAAATTGATTGTGTTGGCTGATGATAACTTAATTAAAATTAGAAAGGCAGTAACTTTATACAATAATTACTATGGAGGGTTAAAATGATTAGAGTCATAATTGCAGATGATCAAGTGTTACTTAGAGAATCAATTGGGTATATTTTAAATAATGATGACGAAATTGATGTTATTGCTATGGCTGGAACAGGAAAAGAAATAATTGGGCTTTGTAGAAAGTACACACCAGATATAATACTAATGGATATTGAAATGCCAGAGCTTGATGGTACAAGCGCTGCAAAGGTAATTAAAGAGCAACATCCTGACATTAAAATTATTATGTTAACAACTTTTGAAAATCCTGATAGTATTATGCAATCTTTTATGGCAGGAGTTGATGGATATGTTGTAAAAGATATCAATCATTATGAATTGGTTCTTACAGTAAAATGTGTAGCTGCAGGTTTAACTGTCATTGATGAGAGTGTAAAGAAAATTATGATTGATAAGTTTAAGATTCAGCACAGTTATAAGTTTAATTATAGTGATAAACTATCGCATAAGGATATTGAAATAATTAAACTGATTGCTAAGGGTAAAAGTAATAAAGAAATTGCTACTTATCTTAATTACTCTGAAGGAACGATTAAAAATAATGTAAGCAAGGTTTTTGGAAAATTAGAAGTTACGGATAGAATGCAGGTTGCCATATTTGCTATAGAAAATGGCATTTTGTAGATAGGAGAAAACTATGGATGAAAGATTAAAACTAGAGATTGCTACAATTGAAATATGGCATATAGTTGCTATTGTTATCTCTTTAACTGCATTTATGTGTCTTTATTATAAAGGTAAAAGAACAGCATCATTAAAAGCATTTTTTTATGTGCAGTTTACAATGATTTTATGGATGATTGCAAAAATATTAAAAACAGTATCGCCAACGGTAGAAATAAGGTGGAGTTTTATTGTATTGCAATATTTAGCAATATGTCTTCTAGAGGTAGCATTTTTAGAGTTTGGATATGCCTACTATAAAGGTAAGCCAATTAGTAGAAAGATAAAGCGGCTACTTTACGTTTTCCCTATAGTTCAGTTTTGTATAGTAGCTACAAATCCGTGCCACTACATGTTTTATAGTAAGTATAATTTTAGAGGAGATAGTTTTGGCAGTTTGTTTTATCTTAATTATTTTATTGAGTACATATATATTATCACCGGGGGAATATTTTGTGGAATTAAATTTAACAAGCATTTTAAGGATAAAAACAAGGCGTTTTTGTATATAATATCAATTGGGATTTTAGCTCCAATTATGTTAAATCTGATTTATGTAAGTAGAGTTTTAGAGAGCTTTTTTAAATTATTAAAATTGCCCGTAGTTTTTGATATTACACCTATTGTATTTACATGGTCACTATTGATTTTTGTATATGCAACTTTTAATAATGAATTTTTTGATCTATCTCCTATTATGAAGCATAAAATCATCTATAAATTAGATACACCTATATGTATTGTTGATTCTGCTAGTGATATTATATTTGCGAATGAACAACTTAAAAATAATATAGGATTAGAAGGTATAAAAACAATAATAGAAAAGTTAAAAGATAAGAGAAAATTTTTTATTGCTAGTGAAAATAATGTAGAAGTAACATGTACATTAGAATATGGGGACTCGTTTTATAGAATTTATTTAAAGCCTATTAGAAATATTAGTGGGCTCCAATACGTAATAACGTTAAATGATATTACAGCGTATATATTAATTGAAAAAAAATTAATGGATAAGAATGAAGAACTTTTGATATCAAATAAAAAATTAGAAGAGCAAATAAATATACTTAAACAGACTTCCCATATAGGGGCAAGAAATTTTGTAGCAAGAGAACTTCATGACATTATTGGACATTCTCTGGTTGTAACTATTAAATTACTAGAAGTAGTGAAACTTTTTTACAAAAAAGATAAGAATATGACTATAGATACTATAGAAAAAGCAAAAAATTCAATCAGTACGGGACTTATTGAAATTAAAGAAATCAATATAGCAAAAGCTAAGAATAGAGATTATACAGGGATTTTACTAGAACGGGAATTAAATAAAATACTAGATAAGGTTGAAGTAGCAGGACTTAGTACGAAGTTTTACTTTAAGGGGACAATAAATGAGATGGATGAAAAAATATTTGATGTGGTTAAAAAAGTATGTACAGAATTGATAACTAACACATTAAAACATGCAAAAGCTTCAAAATTACTATTATCTTTGATTGTGAAAAATGATAAATTAAATATATACTTTATGGATGATGGGGCAGGTAGCCTGAAAATAATAAAAGGCAATGGATTACTAGGAATAGAAAGTAGATTAAAAATAGTAGGTGGGTCTGTAGAATTTAATTCTATTGTTAATGAAGGCTTTTGTGCGAATATTATTATACCAAATGTAAAAAAAATAATGACTACTAGACAAGCCTGTAAGTAATTATTACCTGTATGGGTGAATGATACTGACTACTAGCATATTGTATTGGAAATATTAAACTATTAATATAGTAACTAAGAAATATAAATATTTCAAAAACAATATGGAGGTATGTAATATGGAAAAGGAAAATGAGCAAGTAAATGAAAATGTAATGAATACAACAGATGCAGTGGATAATAAGTGGGTTTCAGTGTTGGCGTATTTTTTATTTTTTTTGCCACTGATAATTGCAAAAGATTCAGAGTTTGGAAAATTTCATGCTAATCAAGGATTAAATTTATTGTTGTTAGGTATAGCTGTAAGTGTAGTAGGGACTATCATCCCTATCATCGGATGGTTTATTATAATTCCAGTAGGGTGTATATTATGCTTGGTATTTGGTATTATGGGGATTGTAAATGCAATTAATGGAAAAATGAAAGAGTTGCCTTTGATTGGACGTATTAAATTAATAAAATAGCAATGATAAATAAATTATAATTTATAAACCCCTGACTTTAGTAAATTTAAGTCAGGGGTTTTATTTACCATTTAGCGTAATGCTCTTCTGCGCAACCTTTTAGGTTTTCAAAATATATTGTGTTAGAATTATCTAAATTAATAGTGCCGCAAAATTCACCGATTATTTGATTAACTTTAGAATTGATAATTAGTGCATTAGTTTTGGCTACTCTTTTGAAAATAGGATAAAATTGTAAAATTATATCATTTGAATATTTGGTTTTAATAGTCCAAGGTTTCATTAAATTTTGAGGATCATAAATAAATATTACTTCTTTATATATTTTATACAAAATATTGTCAACATAGATTGCATTTTCAGTTATACCAGTGTTGTCTGTCCAAGTACCACCCAAATTAATTCCTATAGTTTTATTAGAATAGATACCAGAGCAAGTTGCCCAATTCCACATAGTATTATATTTCCATATACCCCTTCCAAAATCAAGGGAAGCGAAATCTCTTTCTTTAGAAAAATTGTAAATTTTGTTATTATACAGTATTGTACCTTTAATAGGTAGGCAGTTTTGTTTTGAAGTAAATTGAAATCTCTTTTTACTCCAAGGTATTACTACATTAAGGCTCTCTAAATTTTCTAGTCGGTAAGCTACTAAATCTACCTTTATATAATTATCTCCAAAATGACTACATTCTACTAGAATTCTAGTGTTATTATTATTATTTATAAAAGATACTTTTATTTTATTGTTGGTAAAGATCACAGAATCATTCACCCTGATGGGCATAGTGCAACCTCTTCCTAAGGGGGTAATAATTGTTTTTTCTATAAAGTTACCAGTATTAAAATCATACATATATATAAATACTAATCCTAAATAATCTATATTGGAAATAGTTGCAGAAAATAAGCATTCATTGCTTATTGCTAACCAATAGTTCCATTTTTTCTTTCTGAGAATATGGTGTTTCAAATTACAATTAATAATAGGAAATCGTGACCAGCCTATGGATTTTTCATTAAGTAAATTGTTATCATTACACAAATTAATAGGGTTAAATAGTTCTATTTCGCAATGAGTATTCATTTACAAAACACACCTTAAAAGAGTACTTATCTTAAAAATATATGCATATATTTTTAAGATAATACATTTATAAATAATAAGTGGCTTACTAAGAATTTTATAATTTAATATAAGAAAAATATGGAGTATATATTGTTTTTCGTGTCTTTTAAGAAATTACTACTGGATATATTTTAAATAATAAATAGCTAGTAGTCATAATCAATGGGAATACTGGTATATTGTGGAGAGTATAAATTATGGATTATAATTTTTAATATAATAATAAATAATGTATTAAAAATAAATGAAAATGGGAGGAATAATAAATGAGCGTAGCACATGAAATTGATTATCAAATTACAGGAGAAGAAATGCAATTTGTTGAAATTGAATTAGATCCAAATGAGAGTGTTTTAGCAGAGGCTGGAGCAATGATGTATATGGATGAAAAAATCAAAATGGAAACTATTTTCGGCGATGGTAGTGGGAAAAACGAAGGAAAAGGATTTATGGGTAAATTGTTCGGTGCGGGAAAAAGATTGGTCACTGGAGAAGGTCTGTTTATGACTGTATTTTCTAATGTAGTTAGTGGGAAAGCACATGTGGCTTTTGCATCACCTTATCCGGGTAAAATTATTCCTGTTGATTTGAATGATGTGGGAGGAAAGTTGATTTGTCAAAAGGATGCTTTTCTTTGTGCTGCAAAGGGCGTTTCTATAGGGATTGAACTTCAAAAGAAAATAGGAGTAGGTTTCTTTGGTGGTGAAGGATTTATAATGCAGAAATTAGAAGGTGATGGTCTTGCATTCTTACATGCCGGTGGAACTGTTGTTAGAAAGGAACTTAAGCCAGGGGAAACACTTAAATTAGATACAGGTTGTTTAGTAGCTATGACTCAATCTGTAAATTATGATCTTGCTTTTGTTGGAGATATTAAAAGTGGTATCTTTGGGGGAGAAGGATTATTTTTAGCAACGCTTCAAGGACCTGGGAGCATTTGGCTACAGTCCCTTCCATTTAGTAGAATGGCCAATAGGATATATTCAGCTGCAGGCAGTAATAAAGGGGAAACTAAAGGAAGAAGTAGTGCTCTAGATGATTTGTCAGGTTTGGCTGATTTATTTGGTAATAGGTAATTAAATAGTAGACTTGATAAGTATTCATTTTTACTCATAATTTATTAACCATAGAAGGATAAAATCTTCTATGGTTTTATTTTGTTTATTTTTATTTAAATTTGTTTAAAATAGTAGAAATGAATTAAGAAAGAATTAAAATAGTAAACCTTTTCACAAAACAGTGAAATGATTTACACTGGTATAGTTAAAGATATAATGTTAAGTTATAGATAAGGAAACAACAACTAATCAAAAAATTAAAATGATTGTTTGCTACTAGTTGCTAAGAATAGGAGGTAACTCATTGTTTTGTTTAAACTCAAGACAAATAAGTATTGTTGAAGTGCTTATTAATAAGAATGAACCAAGTAAATATGATCATATGTCTCAACAATATGGAGTTAGTACTAGAACAATAAGATATGATTTAGAATTAATAGATGGTTGGTTAAATGAAAATAAAGCTACATTAGTCAAAATACCAAGAAAAGGTGTGTTAATTAAAACTGAAGTTGATAGGGATGTGTTATTAGAAAAATTAAAATTCTTATCTGTAGGAAATAGAGTTTTATCTGATAAAGAAAGAATTAAATATTTGATTTTAGAATGTTTAATTAGTGAAAATCCACTAACTATTGAAGAGTTTAGTAATAAACTTTTCTTAAGTAGAAATACCATTATTAAAATTATTAAGGAAGCCAAACTTTATCTGAAAGGGTCTAAATTAAGTTTTGATAAAACACCAAAAGGTGGATTCTATATTGAAGGTAGTGAAAAAAGAATTCGCAAACTATTATTAAAGTTATTTTTAGACATTATTGATTATGAGAATTTAGCTAAAATATTAAGAGAAGAAGAATCTCTAGATTCAATAAATGAAAAAGTTGTAAACTATAGTTCTTATATAAAAATCAGCGAAATGAAAAAATTTGTTGAATATTTAACTGAGATAGAGGATGTTAATAATTATTATTTTATAGATGCTGATTTGGTTAAACTAATTTTATATGTTGAAATTTTGATTAGAAGAATTAATAGTGGAAATGTTATTGAAAAGAAATCTGATTCTATGATTGGAACAATAGAATATGAAATGGCACTTGAGTTTATTAATAAAATTTCATATTATAAAAGAATTCTTGTTACTCCAGGAGAAATTAATGAACTTGCAAAATATATTATTGAATCAAAGTCTTATAATTCAATAAAAGAATTAAAAAAAATGGATGTAACTGAACTAGCTGATGAGAAAATTATTTCTTCTACTAATAAATTGATAGATGAAGTTGAGAAAATTATAAATATTAAAATCAAACAAGATGTTCAATTGTTTAATGGCCTTGTAATTCATTTGAAAAGTGCTATGGCAAGGATAAATAATGAAAATCAGATTAAAAATGATTATTTAGATGAAATAAAAACTAACTATCCATTTGTTTTCCAAGTTGTAAGTGAAGTTATTGAGGATATGGGAAATGAGTTTGGTGGGAAAGTAAGTGAAGATGAAATTGCATATATTGCACTTCATATACGTGCAGCACATGAGAGAGTAAAGGAAGAATCTACTAAATTGACAGCTTTGCTCATTTGCCCAGAAGGAATATCATTTTTAAGTCTTATTTCTACTAAGATTAAAAAAGAATTTCCGGATTTGAATCTTATTGAAACATGCTCAGTATACGATTATCAAACTTTTAAGAAAGATGTTAATTTTATAATTTCTACAAAAAGATTGAATATTAAAGAAATTGATGTAATTGAAATAAGCCCATTTATACACAATGAGGATATTTATAAGATTAACCAATTGATGATTCAGTTAAATAAATTTAGACTTATATATAAATACAACTATGAGAAGAAAGGAGTGAAAATGCTTATGCTTAAAGACATTTTAAAAAAGGATTCCATTAAATTAAAAGTAGAGGCTAATAATTGGGAGGAGGCTGTTAGTAAAGCCGGCGAAATATTAGTGCAGCATGAACAAGTAAAACAAGCATATGTTGATAATATGATTCAAGCAGTAAAAGACTTAGGCCCATACATTGTTATTATGCCTGGTGTTGCCTTTGCCCATGCGAGACCTGATGAATCAGTTTGTGAAACATGTATGAGCATGATAACACTTAAAGGACCAGTTGAATTTGGAAGTAAACATAATGATCCAGTTCAGTTAGTATTTGCTTTTGCTGCAAATACAGGAGAAGAGCATTTGAAGGCACTGCAAGATTTGGCACAGTTTTTATCAGTAGAAGAAAATCTTAAAGCTCTTTCCAATGCAGAAGATTGCGACGAGATTTATGAAAGAATTATTAGGGAATAATAAAACTACACTATATAAAATTCAGGAGGGTATGTAAATGGCTAAAAGATTAAGAGTATTAGCAGTTTGTGGATTTGGAGTTGGAACAAGTTTGATTTTAAGGATGAATATTGAGACAGTATTAAAAAAACACGGGATAGCGGCTGAGGTTACTAACTCAGATATTACTACAGCTTCTTCTGTTCCTACAGATGTTATTTTTACATCAGCTGAGCTTTATGCTCAACTTGAAAGCAAGGTAACTGTACCTTTAATTCAAATTAATAATTTTATGAACAATACTGAAATAGAAGAAAAAGGAATACCAGTAATAGAAGAGTTAACTAAGAATATGTAATAAATTAGATATTAAATTAAAATGATTTTAGAGGACCTTTCTTTATAGGTAGAGTATTTTAAAATATATTTAACTATAAAGAAGCGGGCTCCTTTAGAATATAAATGCCATAATTTTATAATTATGGACAAAAATACAAAAGATATAGGGGGTAAAAATTATGACTTTTATCAGTTATTTAACTAACAACATTTTTAAACAACCACCAATCCTTTTAGGTGTAATTGCAATGGTGGGATTATTGCTTCAAGGTAAAGGAGCTAGTGACGTAATTAAAGGGACTTTTAAAACAATTATTGGAGTTATTGCATTATTCAAAGGTGTTAATATTATTGCAGGAGCACTTTCGCCTTTAGCTGGAGCTTTTTCAACTTTATATTCAGTGCCAGAAGCAAATCAATTTGATCCTGCTGCATGGGTAAACTTTATAGGTGACTATGGTAGTCAAATTGGTGTAGTAATGATATTAGCTTTCATAACTAACTTAGTAGTTGCAAGATTCACTAAATTTAAGACTATATTCTTAACAGGACACATTTTCTTTTGGATGTCATATATTTTCATCGCTGGTGGAGTTGAAGGTGGTTTAACAGGTACAGGACTTATTATATTTGCAACAATTTTCTTATCAATATATATAATAGTTGTTCCTACACTTATGAGACCTTTAGTTAAAAAGGTTACAGGAAGCGATCAGTTCACAATTGGACATACCACTGCGATTTTCTGCTTTATAGGAGCTGGAGTTGGTAAATTAGTTGGAAACAAAGAAAAATCTACTGAAGATATAAAAGTACCAGAATACTTAGATTTCATTAAAGAAACTACAATTTCTACTTCATTAATATTATTTATTACCTATATAATAGTAGGTTTAATAATTGGAGGAGAAGCTAGATTAGAAGTATTTGGAGGAGCTATAGGAAGTATTGGAACTATAGGTGGTATGCAATATGATTTATTCTCATTCAGTTTAATGGCTGGATTAACATTTGGAGCTGGTCTTACAATTCTACTTACAGGTGTTCGTTTAATGCTTGCAGAAATTATTCCAGCATTCAAAGGTATCTCAGATAAATTAATACCAAATGCTATCCCAGCACTAGATGTTCCTATGATATTCCCATATGCACCAAATGCATTAACAATTGGATTTTTAGTAAGTATGCTTACTAGTATAATTACTATAGTTATAATGGCAGCAACAGGAACAATGACTTATGCAATTATTCCTCTAACTGTAGCATGTTTCTTCGATGTAGCACCAGCTGCTATATTTGCAAATGCTTACGGTGGTAGAAGAGGTGCCATAGTAGCTAGTGCAGTAAGTGGTGTTGTTATGGTATTACTTGTAGCAATTGCTATGCCTGCTTTATTCAATACTGTTGCAGGATTTAACCAAGCTTTTGGAGGAAATGATTTCTCTCTATGGGGTGCAATTAGTTCATTCGTAGCTAAACTTTTTTAAAATAAATATTTAATATGACACACACTCAGTGTGTGTCATATTTTTAGTAATAATATGGAGGTGGGAAAATGAAGTTTGGTATACATTTATCAACTTTTACAAAAGAATGGTCAGAAGATGTTTTAAAATATTTACCTACAGTAAAAAAATATGGTTACGATGGCGTTGAATTTCCACTTATGTCGCCAAAAGATTTTGATGTTAAAAAGGCTAAAAAGTTATTAAATGATAATAGTTTATTGTGTACCTGTGGAACTGGAATGAATCCTTCAAGAGATATATCTTCAGAAGATGCTAGTATTAGAAAAAATGGCATTGACCATCTTAAAAATTGTATTGACATATGTAATGAATTGGAAAGTGATGCTTTAGCAGGCGTTTTGTATGCACCCTGGGGACAATTTAAAACAAGAAGTGAAGGAAAAGATGATATTAAAAGAAGTCTAGAAGCTCTAAATATAATGGGTGAGTATGGCAAGGAAAAAGGTGTAGTATTAGCTCTAGAAATTCTTAATAGATATGAAACATATTTTATCAATACAGTTAAAGAAGGAAAAGAATATCTTAATAAAATTAACAGCGATAATGTGAAATTACATTTTGATACATTTCATTCTAATATTGAAGAAAGAAATTTATATTCGGCAATAACAGAAGGTGGAAAGGATATTTATCACGTACACTTTTGTGAAAATAATAGAGGAATACCGGGTACAGGAAATATAGATTGGAACAGAGTAAAAGATGGGCTTAATAAAATAGGATATGATAGATGGATTACTTTAGAAAATTTCGTCATGCCTGAGTGTGGTGTAGGCAAGGATGTATATATATGGAGAGAAATAGAAAAAAATGGTGACAAAGCAGCAAGAGAAGGTATTAAATTCATGAGAAAACTATTCCAGGAGGGAAAATAAAATGTTAAAACCAATGGAAGTAAAGGAATTATTGATTAATATTGCTGAAATGTACATAGAAAAAAAAGAAGAACTTTCAAAATTAGACGCGGTTATTGGTGATGGTGATCATGGTATTACCATGGCTAGAGGTGCTAAAGCAGCAAAAGCTAAATTAGAAACAATGGAAAATGGAACTTGTAGAGATTATTTTAAAGCTTATGGTAGAACTTTAGTTTCAACTTTAGGTGGAGCTATGGGTCCATTATTTGGATCAATATTTTTAGAGCTATCTAAAGCCTGCAAAGAAAAAGATACATTTGGGTTAGAGGAACTAAGTGAAGGAATAAAGAATGCAGAGTTTAAAATCTGTGATTTAGGTGGAGCTAAGCTAGAAGATAAAACAATGGTGGATTCAATTCATCCTACAGTTTTAGCACTTGTAAAGGCAGTAGAAAAAAATCTTGATTTCAAAGAAGGTGTGGATTCAGCTGTTTTAGCAGCAGAGGAAGGTGTTAAAGCTACAATCCCACTTAAAGCAAAAAGAGGAAGATCTAAATATCTTCAAGATAAATCAATAGGACATCAAGATGCAGGAGCTACATCTTTTTATTATTTAATGAAAGAAATTCAAAAATATATAGAAAAATAATTTTAAATTTAAAATAATAGAGACATTTTTATTAAATTTATGGGGAGTGATTTTAGTGATATCTAAGAAATTTATTAATGATCCAGATAATATAGTTGAAGAAACAATTGAAGGATTTTGCAAAGCATATAGTGATAAAATAGTAAAATTACCAAATAGTAACGTGGTTGTTAGGAAGAATAGTGAAAAAGGTAAGGTTTCTGTAGTGATAGGTAATGGGTCAGGACATGAGCCAGCTTGTATCGGTTTTGTTGGTAAAAATATGCTTGCAGCTAATGCTTATGGTGGGATTTTTGCTGCACCAGGACCAGATACTTTGTATGCTGCAATAGAAGAGACAGACACTGGAAAAGGTGTGTGTGTGTTGATTTCAAATCACGCAGGAGACGTTATTAACTCTAAGATGGCAATAGATATGGCAGAAGATGATGGATTTACTTGTAAGGGAGTTATTCTGTATGATGATATAGCTTCTGCTCCAAAAGATGAGCCAGAAGAGAGAAGAGGAACAGCGGGAACTATGTTTAGTTATAAGATAGTAGGTTCTTATGCAGATGCTGGACATGATTTAGATGAAGTTGTAGAGATGGCACTTAAGGTAAGAGACAATACAAGAACACTTACTGTTGCTACTGTACCAGGTACTTCACCAATAACTGGATATAAAATGTTTGAAATAGAAGATGATGAAATAGAAATAGGTATGGGAGTGCATGGAGAAGCTGCAGCACATACTATGAAAATTGCAACAGCAAAAGAAATAGCAAAGGTTATGTGTGAACAGTTGATTGAAGATAAACCATATGTAGAGGGCGATGAAATTGCTGTATTAGTTAATGGATGTGGGCAAACTACTTATATGGAATTATTAATTTTCTATAACGAAGTTGAGAAGATTCTTAATGAAAAAGGAATGAAATCTTATAAGCCTGCTATTGGTAATTTTATAACTACTCAAGAAATGGGTGGAATAGCCCTTGCTTTCTGTAAATTAGATGGAGATATGAAAGAAATGTGGGCAGCAGAAACAGATGCTCCTGGATTTAAAATTTAGAACAATTAGCAATTAGCAATTAGCGATTTGCAATTAGCAATTATTCAAAATACAGTCAAGATAAAAATATGTATAAAGATATAAATAGGAAGGTGAATAACTATGAATTTAGTTTCTATGAAAGAATTACTTCAAGAGGCAGAAAAGAATAATAATGGAGTTGCTGCTATTAATGTGAGCAATATGGAAACTGTAAAAGCTGTGCTAGAAGGTGCGGCAATTACAAAGGCACCTGTGATACTTCAAGTTGCACCTATTCAAATAAAAATTCAAAATATTACTTATTATGAGATAACCCAAATTGTAAAAATTCTTAGTGAAAGATATGATACTAAATTTGCACTTCATTTAGACCATGCAGAAACTGTAGAAGAATGCAAGGAAGCAATAGATGCAGGATTTACTTCTGTAATGTTTGATGGGTCAAAGGTATCATTAGAAGAAAATATAAAATATTCTAAAGAAGTAGTTTCTTATGCTAAAGGAAAAGGCGTAACTGTAGAAGCAGAGCTTGGTAGAGTAGCTGGTGCTGAAGGAGAGTCTGATGATTCTATAAAATCATTATTGACAGACCCTTCAAAAGCTTCATATTTTGTAGAAAATACAGGTATTGATTGTCTTGCAGTATCTATAGGAAATGCTCATGGAGAATATAAGTTTGAACCAAAGCTTGATTTTGAAAGGCTTGAATCAATATATAGGGCAGTGGATATTCCTCTAGTCCTTCATGGCGGAACAGGCATACCAAATGAAGATATTAAAAAGGCAATAAAACTAGGTATTAAGAAGGTTAATTTCTTTACAGAGGTTGATGGAGAATTTGTCAAAGGCTTTGTAGGTGCATATAACGAAAATAAGAAACTTTATATGATGTTTGCTCAGGAAGCAGGAAGACAACAAATGATGAAGAGAGCTATTAATAAGATAAAACTCTGTGTGGAAGATTAGTTTTATTTTTAATAGTGTGAAGTGTGAAGAGTGAAGAGTGAAGTGATGGATGATTTCCTCATTCTTCTGAAATATTTTAATTAAATAATACATTTTGCATAGCAAAATTATCATTAATTTCACATTCCACACTTCTCACTAGTATGAAAGCAATCACTTTATTTTATAAATAATAATATAAGTATAAACAATATTTTTAAATATAGCAAAAAAAAGGAGTGATATCGTGAAAATAGGATTATTATCTTTTGGGTTCCCCAATTTCAGATATGATATAGCAGAGGGATATTTAAAAACTTCAATTGAAAAACTACAAAGTGAAAATTACGAGCTTATTTGTAAAAATAACATTTTAATAGATGAAGATAAAATTGAAAAAGCTTTAACAGAATTAAGGGCAGAAAACATTGACCTTCTTATTATTCAATGTGGCACATATTCTTTTGGAAGTGCTATGACGAAAGTAATTGAGTTGTTTAGAGAGATTCCTTTATTGCTTTGGGGATTTAGAGAACCTTATGTTGAAGGATTTAGAGGGTTGCCACTTAATTCATTATGTGGACTAAATATGTATGGTAGTTTTCTAAAAAAAGCAGATAAAAAATATAGTTATGTTTATGGAAGTATTGATGAAGAGCAAGTATACGAAAAAATTAATAATACTATAAGAGCTATAGAAATAAAGACAAAATTAAATAAAAGTAAATTCTGTATTATCGGTGGAAGGGTACCAGGATTTTATCTTTCAAACGCAGATGAACTTCGCTTTAGATTTGAGATAGGACCTGAAATAAAGTATTATTCTATTGCTAGTTTGCTAAATGATGCTGAAAAAATTGATGATATGCGAGTTGAAGCTGAAGTTTCTAAAATGAAAAAAGAAGTAGATGTAATTACAACTAGAGATGAAATGCTTAAAAAGTCCGCTAAAATCTATTTGGCTATAAAAGACTTTAAAGAAGAGAATAAAATAGATGCTTTTACAATTAAGTGTTGGCCAGAATTCCAGTCACTTTATAATTGTTCTGTTTGTGGTGTAGTTTCAAGACTAAATAATGAGGGCATTATGACTTCTTGTGAAGGGGATATTACTGGTCTTGCTACTATGTATATACAATATTTGATATCTAAAGAGCCTAGCTTTTTCGCTGATTTAGTAAATATTAATGAAGAAGGAATTGCTAAAGTATGGCATTGTGGACCAGCTCCATTGTGTTTGGCTAAAGAAAATTGTACTACAAAATATATAGAACACCCAACAATAAAGCAAGGTATGGGATTTGCCACTGAATTTAAACTTAAGCAAGGAAGATTGATGATGATTAAACTTAAAGAGGGAAAAGAAAAATATCAATTGTTTATGGCAAAAGGTACTGGTATTGAAGAAGATAGAGACTTAGTCGCAAATCAAGCAGATATAAGATTTGATTCAGATCCTGAAAAAGTTATAGATACAATTATGAATTATGGAATAGAACATCATTATGCCATTGTGTACAAGGATATTGAAAAAGAATTACTAGAAGTGTGCAAGTGGTTAGACGTAGAAATAATTAAAGCATAATAGTGTAAGAAACTTTACAATAACTAAAGCATAACAGGAGGATAAATATGAAACAAGATAAATTTTTATATGCAGCAGGATACTACCCTTTAATGCATGAAAAAAAGGACTGGAGACATGACTTAGAATTAATGAAAAAGTCAGGCATAAATTTAGTTCGTACAGCTGAGTTATTTAATACATGGGATCGTATTGAGCCTGAAAAAGGAAAATTTAACTTTGAATTTTTGGACGAGTTCTTCGATTTATGTAAGGAATATGAGATAAAAATATTATTAGGTACAGGTACAGCTTCTCCACCATATTGGATTCATAAAGAATATCCAGATGTTAATATATTAAACAATCACGGTGAGCAATATCCTAATAATGTATCTTATACGTGGGCATGTATTGACCATAAAGGATATTTGATGGAAAGTGAAAGATATATATCCGTACTTGTAAACAGATATAAAGACCACCCAGCTTTGCATGCATATCAGATTCATAATGAAATAGGTTATCCTTTTATGCCTCTTAAAGAAGGCGAAATAGATATTTATTGCTATTGTGATCATACGCAGAATAATTTTAGAGCTTGGCTTAAGGAAAAATATAAAACTCTTGAAGAGTTGAACTTTGCATATAGATGGGGAGCAACCAATACGTGGCATAGTACTTGGGAAGAAATTGAACCTCCAAGAACAAAACCGGCAAGCTGGTCAAGTGTTACTAGATGGCTTGATTGGAGACTGTTCTCAATGCAAAATTACGTTAATTTTGTTAGCTGGCAGAACAAACTTATTAAAGAAATGGACACAGAGCATACAACTACTACAAATATATTTTTCTTGAAATCTCAAGATCCACTAGGAGTTTTGATTGCCTTAGACCAATTTGAAATGGCAAAAGTTGTAGATTGTGTAGGCTATGATTTGTATCCAGGTAGTGGAAATAAATTAGATAAAATGCCTGAATTTGCATCTATGTTCCTAGATATGGCAAGAAGTACTTCTAAACCACTTGGAAAAGATTATTGGCTTTTAGAAACAGAAAGTGGTCCTATAAATGGATGGGTAATGGGTCCTAGCAGAAATGTAAAAGGCTTTGATCTAGTTAGAAATGTATTTGAAGCAATAGCTCATGATGCAAAAGCAACATTATATCAAGGCTGGAGAGAATGGGAATTCCAACCTATTCACTGGGGTGCTATAGTTGATTTAGATGGTAATCCTACAGAGAGAACTGATGCGGCAGGCAAAATAGGTGCTATATTAAATAAACATGGAAAAGATATTGTAGAGGCTAATAATCCAAAAGGAGATATAGCCATATTAATATCGAAAGAAAATGCTATAGTTATGAATGGAATGGGACAAGAAAAATTCCTTTTATCAGCAATGAGAGGAGCTTATACTGTCTTTTGGGAAAAAGGATATACAATTGATTTTGTTACTCCAGAACATATAATTAACGGGTATGCAAATGATTATAAAGTTGTCTTTGCACCAATGATGGCTGTAATTGATGAAAATTTAAGTAAAGGCTTAGAAAAATACGTTCATCAAGGTGGTATATTTATAGGTGGACCAAGATGCGGAATGCTTGGTAAAAATGGCTGGTATAATCATCAAGTACCATGCTTTGGATTGAGTGATGTATTTGGAGTTAAGATAGCAGATACAGATACTAAATCAAATACAAATGTAACTTTCGAAAGCAAAAATTATTCAGGTTACTGGCATAAAGAAATTCTGAATATTACTGGAGAGAGTACAGAAATACTCGCAAGATTCTACGATGATTCTCCAGCAGTTACATTGAATTCTTATGGTAGTGGATTTGGATTATTCTTTGCAACACATGCAGAGGTAGCTTATTTGGAAGATGAGTCATATTTGCTTTGGGATATTATTGATGAAGTATTATTAAGCAAAGGGGTAGTGCTTACTATAGAGCTTGATTATACAAATAAAAAAGGTAAGGAAATTGATGGTCATTACTTAGAGGGCCCAGATTATGGCTACTTATTAATAACAAATTATCAATCAAAAGAGCATTTAGGTTTATTTGTAAATGGCAAAAAAACAGTTAGAATAGCACTTAATGTAGAGAAGCAATATTCTAATGCAGTTGATATAGTTACAGGAGAAGAGTACAAATTAATTAGTGAAGATGGAAAGTTGAAAATAAATGCCTCTGTTACTAAAAATGAAGTATTACTTCTTAAATTAAGTTATTAATTGTGGTAATTAATAGATGTAGAAGATTTTCATTATGAGGGTAGAAAATCTTCTTTCATCTATATACTGAGAACTATAAACTAGAATAGATGGACTGCGAACTATGCACTATTAACTTTGCTGCAAACTGTGAACCGTAAACTGTGCACTATGAACTATGAACTATGAACTATGAACTATGAACTATGCACTGTGCACTGTGCACTAATTTTAGGAGGTTTATTATATGAAAAACATTAAAGATATAGAATGCTTTTTATTAGATATGGATGGAACTTTTTATTTGGGAGATAAACTTATAGATGGTTCTTTAGAGTTTCTAGAGACACTTAAGAAACAAAATAAAGAATTTATGTTCCTTACAAATAATTCATCAAAAAACAGATATGCATATCAAAAGAAATTAGCAAAAATGGGTTGCGTGGTTGAGCCTGAGCGAGTTTTTTCATCAGGAGAAGCTACAACAATTTATTTAAAAAGCAGAAAAGAAGGAGCAAAAATATTTTTGCTAGGAACTCCTTTGTTAGAAGAAGAATTTACTAAGGCTGGTTTTGAATTAGTAAAGGATAGAAGTGTTACTCCTGATTTTGTTGTGCTAGGATTTGATACAACATTGACTTATGAGAAATTATGGATAGCTTGTGACCTAATTAGAGATGGAGTAGAATATATAGCTACGCACCCTGATTTTAATTGTCCACTTGAAGAGGGTAAATTTATGCCTGATACAGGCGCTATGATTGAGCTTATATGCGCATCTACTGGGAAAAGACCTTATGTAGTAGGAAAACCAAATAAGACTATAATAGAATCTTTATGTGCAAAATATGGTTATGACAAATCAAAAGTTGCTATGGTTGGAGATAGATTGTATACAGATATTAAAACAGGTGAGAATGCTGGAATTACATCAATTTTAGTATTATCAGGAGAAACAAGTTTAGATGACTATGAGAAATCTGAAATAAATGCTGATTTTGTATTTGAATCCTTAAAAAATATTGATGAAGAACTGAATAAATAGATAAATAGATAAATAAATAATAAACAAATAGATAGTAATTAGAATAAAAAAGTGTACTGCTAAAGAGAGGGGCAAACTAATGATTAATTTCGGATTTTATTTAAGTACAAATGTTGATTTTGGTGTTGGGAAAATTCAAGACCTTAGTAATTATATTAAACAATTTGGGTATAAAAGTGTATTAGTTGTAACAGAGAAAAATTTAATTAATATCGGATTAGTTCAGCCAGTATTACAGCAATTAGAAGAATGTAATGTAACTTATAGAATTTATGATAAAGTAGAACCTAACCCTGAGATTAGAATAATTAATGATGGAGCGGAATTTTTTAAAGAGCAACTATGTGATTTTGTTATTGGATTTGGTGGTGGAAGTAGCTTAGATACAGCAAAAGGTATTGCAGTTATGGGTATTAATGAAGGTAGTGTATATGACTATTTAGATGGACGAGGAAGTGAAAAGAAGGATATTAATAAGGCATTGCCTTTGATTGCTATTCCAACTACAGCAGGAACAGGTTCAGAAGTATCTATGTATTCGGTTATTACTGATGAGAAAACTAGAATTAAAGATTCATTAACAAGTGCTAATATTTACCCTAAAGTTGCTATTGTAGATCCTGAAATAACTATGAAACTACCAGCTAAAATGACTGCTTTTACTGGTTTAGATGTATTAGGACATGCGCTTGAGGCATATACATCATCTATAAATAACGCACTTACTGATGTATGGGCATTAGAAGCAATAAAACTAGTATTTGAAAATCTTCCAGAAGCGGTACAAAAGAGTACTATTGAATCAAGGGAAAATATGGCTTTTGCTTCTGTAATGGCTGGTTCGGCTATGAGCCATTGTGGTGCAACAATTCCTCATGGACTTGGATGTCCACTATCAGGACATTGTCATCTTCCACATGGACTGACTGTTGGCGTGCTTCAAATTCCAATGATTGACTACAATAGAGAAGCTCTAAAAGAAGAATTTTATAAGGTAGTCAAATATATTGACCCATCTCTGAATATTTCAAAAGAGGAAGCAGCAGATAAATTAATTGAATTAATTAAGAAGTTATTTAAAGATATAAATGTAGAGCTTAAATTGGACGGAAGTTTAATAGGTGATATAAAGATAGGTGAAATGATAAAGGATGCAGCAATTCATGGATGTACTGGATTGAATGCTGTGGCTTTGACAAATGAAGATATCGAAAAAATATATAATAAAGTAATTTTATAAGAATTTAAAAACTACTTATATAATAAAAGAGAGGGGAAACCTTCTCTTTTATTTGCGTATATTTAGTTTGAATTTAATAGTGACAATATTGTTATTTAGAAAATTTGTTTAATCTTAAACGAATTTTAACTAAATATTCTGTAAAATATAAAAATTAATGATATAATTATAATGGCAATTTAATTGTAATATTATAGCGAAATAAGTAGTATTTTATGAGAAATCTATAATTTTATTTTTAAATTTATAAATACGTATGCTTTTTACGAAAAGTGAGGGTGGTTATTTGGATGAAAAAAATATTAAAACGGACTATTTTAATCTTAATATTTGTTATGTCATTAGAAATTATATCTATTACTTTTAGTCCCAAATTTGTTTATGCAAAAAATCAAAAGAGAGTTTTAGTAATAAACTCATACAGTATGAGCTATCCAACCACACAAAGTCAAATAGATGGAATAAAAGCAGTTTTAAATTCAACTGATACTGTTATTGATGTAGAGTTTTTAGATAGCAAAAGATTGAATACTACGAAGAATAGCGAAAATTTTTACAGATCATTAAAGTATAAAATTGAATCCTTTGATAAATATGATGCGATAATTGCATGTGATGATAATGCCTTGTTGTTTACAGTGGAGCACCAGGAGGATTTGTTTAATAAGATACCTATAGTGTTTTTAGGTGTGAATAACGTAGATTTGGCAAAAGAAGCCAGCAAGAACAAATACATAACAGGTGGAATCGAAACACTTTCAATGAAAGAAACTATTGAAGTAGCTCTTTCTATAAATAAAGAAGCCAAAACAATATATGTAATTCGTGATGATACTAAAACAAGTGAAGGAAACTTTAAAGAATTTAGCCTACTTAAAACTGAACTTGAAAATATAAATATAGAAGAAATTAATTTAAAAAATTATACATATGAAGAGTTTGCTAATAAACTTGCTACTATAAATAAAAATGATATTGTGTTATTATTATCAGCTTTAGTTGATAAAAGTGGGGAAGTGTATGATTTTTATAGATCTTTAGATTTGATAAATGAAAATTGTAAGGCGCCTATTTTCCATTTATGGGAGCATGGTATAGGACAAGGGTGCTTAGGTGGAGATGTTATAAGCCACTATGAACTTGGAAAGCAAGCAGCTACAATAGTACAATCTGTTTTTAATGGAGAAAAAATTGAAAATATTCAATTAATAGAACATAGCACTAATATTTTTACATTTGACTATAATGAAATGAAGAAACATGATATTAGAAAATCAGACCTTCCAAGTGGAAGTGTAATTATAAATGAAGAAGTATCTTTTTATAAAAAAAACAAAGAGATAGTATTTACTACGATAAGCATTCTAGTTATCTTATCGTTGATAATAATAATTTTGATAATTACTATAATTAACAGAAAAAAAAGTGAAGAACAATTAAAACAAAATAATCTTGAACTTTTTAATTCGCGAAAAGAAATTGAAGAATCTAAAGCAAAATTAAAATCTCAATATGATAGATTGTATCAGTATGCCTATTTTGATGAATTAACAGGTCTTCCTAATAAAGCTAACCTAAATGATAAAATTAGTAAATTAATAGATGCTGAAGATTTTAATAATAAATTTGCTATACTATTCATTGGATTAGATAATTTTAAGATTATAAATGATACCTTTGGCCATTCTGTGGGAGATGAAGTAATCAAAATAATTGGTACTAGATTAAAAGGAGTAAATATTCAAAACAAATTTGTTTCAAGATTAGCTGGGGATGAATTTATTATATTAATAGAAAATTGTAATAACACTTTTGAAATTAAAGACGAAGTAAATAAGATACATAAATTATTTAAAAAGTCAATTGAATCGAAAGGAAATAAGTTTTATGTGTCCGTTAGTACAGGGGTTTCTTTATATCCCAAAGATGGTTTATCAGTTACTGACCTTTTGAAAAATGCAGATGCTGCAATGTATAAAGCTAAAATTAATGGTAAGAATGGTAACCAGTTTTATAGACAATCAATAAATGAAGATTTAAGTAGAAAACTAGTAATACAAAATGGCCTTCATAGTGCTCTTGAGAATAATGAATTTAGTTTAGTATTTCAACCACAAATAGATATAAAAATAGGACGAATAGTTGGTTATGAGGCATTAATAAGATGGCATAATCCCAAAATGGGCTTTGTATCACCAAATGAATTTATTCCAATTGCTGAAGAGAATGGATTAATAATTGATATTGGGAACTGGGTATTGGAACAATCGTGCTTATTTGCTAATAGGATTAATAATATAGTTGAAGAAAATATAGTTGTTTCAGTAAATATATCATCAAAGCAATTGATGCAAGATGATTTTGTATCAATTGTACAAAATACTTTAGATAAATATAATGTTAATACTGAACTAATAGAATTGGAAATTACAGAAACAAGTTTAATAGAGAACTTTGAGTATAATGCAGAAAAGCTTTTGAGTTTAAAAGTAATGGGTTTTAGGATTGCGCTTGATGATTTTGGTACAGGGTACTCATCTCTTTATTATTTGAGTAAATTAAATATTGATACATTGAAGATAGATAAATCCTTTATAGATGATATATTAATTCAAGATAAGAATAATTTAACAGAAGCTATAATTTTAATAGCTCATAATATAGGACTTAATGTAGTGGCAGAGGGTGTTGAAGAAAGTTTGCAACTTGCTACGCTTAATAAATATAGGTGTGACTATGTACAAGGTTATATTTTTAGTAAGCCAGTTTATGAAAATCAAGCTATAGAATTACTTAGTAAAAAATATATTTAGTATAATTTATTTTGAAAGAGGAAAAAGTAGTGAAAGAATCGGATATGTATTTGCCAGTAAAAGAACTATTTGAGGGTTTGGGATATAAAGTCAATAGTGAAGTTAATAGTATGGATATAACAGCTGTAAAAGATGAAGAGTTAGTTATTATTGAAATGAAAATTATGTATAATGTAAAACTTCTGATACAAGCTGCAAAAGGACAAAGACTATCTTCAGAAGTCTATGTAGCTATACCAAGACCAAAGCATCAAAAAAAGAATTTAAAATCTATAAAAGATAAAGAATATCTGTTAAGAAGATTAGAAATAGGTCTTATTTATGTGGCAATGGATATACAAAAACCGTATGCCCAAATAGTTTTTACGCCTAAGCCTTTTGATAGAAAGAAAAGTATCTCTAGAAGTAAGAGTAAAAAGAGAATTGTTATGAAAGAGATTAGTGAGAGACATGGAGATTATAATATTGGGGGCAGTACAGGTAGAAAACTAGTAACTGCTTATAGAGAAAAAGCTTTATTAATAGCAGGTCTTTTGAAAAAACATAGTGAAATGACAGTGAAAGAGATTAGAGAGCTTGGAGCTGGGGAAAAAGCTTTATCAATTTTGAACAGTAATTATTATAGATGGTTTGAAAGAGTAAGTAGAGGGAAGTATAAATTAAGTGAAACAGGTGTAAAAGAAATAGAAGAATATAGTGAAATAATAAATATGTTAATTGAAGGAATAGAGAATAAATAAAAACATAAAGGCTGTACCAAGCAACATTTGGTGCAGCCTTTATATTTAATTAGAACTGTGAACTATTTCTTCAAGGGATGCTTCAATTATATTATGAACGTAGGTGCTTAAATTCTTTTTTTCATCAGTACTTAGAGTATCTGTGTAAATTGGCTTGTGAACAACCATCGTAGTTGAATTTCCTGTTACATTATTACCAACTTCTAAAACGTTATAAGTTCCATTAACGGTTATTGGAACAATAGGTACTTTAGCTTTTAGAGCGAGTTTCATACTACCTTTTTTGAAATCAATCATTTCTGATTTTAAACTTCTTGTGCCTTCTGGGAAAATTATCATAGAGTAACCATTTTTTAAGTTCTCTATACCTTGGTTTATAGCTTTAACACCTTCTCTTATATTGCTTCTATCTATAAAAACAGAATGAATATGATCAAACCAATTTCTTAATACAGGTATTTTGCGAGCTTCTTTTTTTACAATAAAACCTGCTGGTTTGTTGATGTTTGCGTAAATCAAGAATCCATCAAAAATTGCTTGATGATTAGATACAAAAAGACATGGACCATCCGGAATATTTTCTGAACCTATGACATTTGTTTTTGTTTTTGTTTTTTTCAGTATAAAAACACAAGCTTTTTTAGCTTTATTAAAAATATACTCTTCAGCTAATTCTGGCGATTTTTTCATTGTAAAGAATATTTTAGTTTTCATTATAATGGTTTGAAATAGTACAAAAAAAGCAAAGTAGGTATACCATAAAATTTTAATCATTTAATTTCTCCTTTAGTTTAGCTTTAATATTTATTATAGTAGATATTTATATTATATATTATTTTAATTCAAGAATACAAACAATAAAATAATACTTTTATGAATTTACTATTGACACATGTTGATTTAAGTTTAAAATTGTAGTATAACGTGCAATAAAGGAGAAAAAAATGATTGAATTAGGAAAAGTACAAAAGTTAGTAGTTATTAGAGAAGTATCTATTGGAGTGTATCTTAATACAGAAGAAAATCCTAGTGAGGAAGCTGTATTATTACCTAGGAGACAAGTACCGGAAGATATAAAAGTAGGAGATGAAATTCAGGTATTTATATATAGAGATTCTGAGGATCGTTTAGTTGCTACTACAAGAACACCTTATATAACTTTGGGAGAATTTGCTCTATTAAAAGTAATAGAAATAACAGAAATCGGCGCTTTTTTAAATTGGGGACTAGAAAAAGATTTGTTGTTACCATATAAAGAACAAATTTTAACAGTTAAAGAAAGAGAAGAATACTTAGTATCTTTATATATTGATAAAACTGATAGATTATGCGCTACTATGAGGATACATAGTCTATTGTCGGATGATTCTCCGTATAAAGTCGATGACAGGGTAGAAGGTACAATTTACAGTGTTAAAGAAGGCATAGGAATATTTGTAGCGGTTGATAATATGTATGATGGTATGATTCCAGCAAGAGAAATGTTTGGAGAGTTAAAAAGAGGAGATAAGATTAACGCTAGGGTAACAAATGTTAAGGAAGATGGGAAATTAGATTTAAGTATGAGGGAGAAAGCTTATATTCAAATGGACATAGATTCTGAGGCTATACTTAAAGCACTTAATGAAAATGATGGTGAATTATCTTTAAATGATAAAAGTTCACCAGATGAAATAAAGATCAGAATGAATATGAGCAAAAATGCTTTTAAAAGAGCTGTTGGCAGACTTTTAAAAGGTAAAAGAATAACTATTACTGAAAATGGTATAAAGTTAATTTAATAGATAATTTTGTGCAGATAGTTATACTTATATAAAGGACAACTTTAGATTTTGAGATGTTCATCTTATGGTAGATAGTTTGAATAATAAAAACTGTTTATTTCAATAAGGAGCGTATCATTTTAGAGTTGTCTTTTTGGCTAGTTTAAGTTCTTAAAGGATGATTTGTTTATGAAGTTTTTTTACATTATGGTATAATTACGTCAATAGTAATTGAAAATTGCAAAGTCTTAAATTATTTTTCTTTTGAATTGTAAGTAGTATTATGATTTTTATGTGTAGAGATTGGGAATTTACAGTTGCACTAATTTTTATAATAATATTATAGAGGTGAGAACTTATGGGTTTGAAAAAAGTGAAATTTATAACTAATATTTATTTTTTAGTAGCAATCTTAGTATCAGCATATGCTTTACTTAAAACTTACTATTTTGATAGAATAGGATTGCCAGAAGGGGTTTGTCCTGTAGATAATAATAGACCTTTGATGTATTTGAGTATAGGGTTGCTAGTAACGTATTTCATTGGAACTTATTTTATAGAAAAAAAATTAAAGAATGAAGAGGAAAAATAATGATTGTAAAAATATATCTTAAAAATAGAAAAGAACCATTAATCTATATAGGAGATAGAATTGATATACTAGATTTTGAAAGAGAAAAAACTATTTACAAACAAATAAGGTTTTTTAAAAAAGGTTTTAGTAGAAGTGAATATATCCCTTCTAAAGATATCAAAAAGATTGTTGAAAAGAAAAATTAGGCTTGTTTATTTCAATAATATGTAAAACATGATAAAATAAACATACTTAAAAAAAGAGATTAAAATGATAAAGCACATTATTAAGAAAAGTAGGTGATTTAAATGATTGAAAAAAAAATAGAATTGTCATCTTTTAATAAACATTCTTTTCACGAAGGGACTAATTTTAAAAGTTATGAATTTATGGGTAGCCATGTAGATGTCGTTGATGGAATTAAAGGTGTAAAATTTGCGGTATGGGCACCTAATGCAATAGAAGTAAGAGTAGTTGGTGATTTTAATAATTGGGATGGTACGAATTTTAAGATGGAGTGCAATGAAGAAATTTGGACAATATTTGTTGAAGAAGTGCTTGATGGAGCTGCCTATATGTATCAAATTTTTTCAAGTGAAGATATATCTGTATTAAAAGCAGACCCTTATGCTTTTTCCTCACAATTAAGACCTAAAAATGCATCAGTTGTTAAAAAAATAGAAGGCTTTATTTGGACGGACCTAGAATGGAGAAAAAATAAAGAACAAATTGACATAATAAATAGTCCTATAAATATCTACGAAGTTCATCTAGGATCATGGAAACAGCATAATGATGGAAGCTTTTTTACATACAAAGAAACAGCGGATGAATTGGTACAATACGTATCTGAAATGGGATATACGCATATCGAATTAATGCCTATCATGGAACACCCTCTGGATGATTCTTGGGGATATCAAATTACAGGATATTATTCTGTTACAGCTCGTTATGGAAAACCAAAAGATTTTATGTATTTAGTTAATAAATGTCATGAAAATGGTATAGGAGTAATTTTAGATTGGGTACCAGGTCATTTCTGTAAAGATGAGCATGGACTCTATAAATTTGATAATACTCATCTTTTTGAGAATGATAATCCATTAGTTGCAGAAAATTATGATTGGGGAACTGCGAACTTTGATTTTAAAAAGAAAGAAATAAGTACTTTTCTAATTTCTAATGCGGTATTTTGGTTTGAGTTATATCATATTGATGGGATAAGAGTAGATGCTGTTGCAAATATGCTTCACTTGAATTATGGAAAGAAGTTTGATACCACAGTAAGAAATGAGTTTGGTGGTGTTGAAAATCTTGAAGCTGTAGAATTTTTAAAAAAGTTGAATCAAGTTTTATTTGAGTATTTTAAAAATCCTCTAGTGATAGCAGAAGATTCAAGTACTTGGCCATTGCTAACAAAACCAACTTATGTAGGTGGTGTAGGTTTTAGTTATAAATGGAATATGGGTTGGATGAATGATATGTTAGAATATATGAGTCAAGATCCTGTTCACAGAAAATGGTATCATGATCTTATAACCTTCTCTATAATGTATACTTGGTCGGAAAATTTTTTGTTGCCGTTGTCACATGATGAAGTTGTGCATGGGAAAAAATCACTTATAGATAAAATGCCAGGAGATTATTGGAGAAAATTTGCTAATCTTAGAGTTTTTTATGCATATATGATGGGTCATCCGGGTAAAAAACTCCTTTTTATGGGTGGTGAATTTGGACAATTTATCGAATGGGATTTCAAAAAAGAACTTGATTGGTTCTTAACAAATTATCCTAATCATAAAAAGATGCAAGATTATGTAAAGGAACTTAATATATTATATAGGAAGCATTCTGCACTCTGGGAAGTAGATCATTCCTACGAAGGATTTAATTGGATTGATCATTCTAATATTGACCAGAGTATTGTTTCTTTTAAAAGAATAGGAAAAAATAAAAATAATTATTTGATTTTTATATGCAATTTTACTCCTGAAGTTCATTATGATTATTCTGTAGGTGTTTCTGAAAAAATATGTTATAAAGAAATTTTTAATACTGATAGAGAAAAATATGGTGGGTCAAATCAAATTATTGGAGAAACACTTTATGCAAATAAGGAAAAGTGTAATAATGAACCCTATAGTATAAAAATAAAGGTTCCACCATTAGCTTGTGTAGTATTAAAACCGTATTATAAACCTATAAAACAATCGAAAAAAATAAAAATAAGAGGAAGCATATAATGATATTTATTCTCTTTAAAGTAGTAAGTTTTGAAAAGGGGCTGTCTCAGAATAAATTCTGAGATACCCCTTTTTTATTATATTTTTCTTTCGTAACATACTAAAATTTA
>NZ_JBTVVN010000027.1:0-49565 GCF_054819755.1 Clostridium sp. DL1XJH146 | reverse complement strand
ATATTAATAGCTATGCAGTAACCTTCGATGTAGATGGAGGAAGTGCAGTTGCAAGTGAAAATGTAGAATATAATACAGAAGCAACTAAACCAGCAGATCCAACGAAGACAGGATATAGTTTTGGAGGCTGGTATACAGATAGTACACTTACAACAGCATTTGATTTCGATAGTGTACTAGTAACAGAAGACACAACAATATATGCGAAATGGAATATTAATAGCTATGCAGTAACCTTCGATGTAGATGGAGGAAGTGCAGTTGCAAGTGAAAATGTAGAATATAATACAAAGGTAACAAAACCAGCAGAGCCAACAAAGACAGGATATAGTTTTGCAAGTTGGTATGCAAATAATACATGGACAGCACTATTTGATTTTGACAATGTATTAGTAACAAAAAACACAACAGTATATGCAAAATGGAATGTTAGTAGCTATGCAGTAACCTTCGATGTAGATGGAGGAAGCTCAGTTGCGAGTGAGAGTGTAGTATATAATGGCAAAGTAACAAAACCAGCAGAACCAACAAAGACAGGGTATAGTTTTGCAAGTTGGTATGCAAATAGCACACTTACAACAGCATTTGATTTTAATAGTGTACTAGTAACAAAAAACACAACAGTATATGCGAAATGGAATATTAATAGCTATGCAGTAACCTTCGATGTAGATGGAGGAAGTGCAGTTGCAAGTGAAAATGTAGAATATAATACAAAGGTAACAAAGCCAGCAGATCCAACGAAGACAGGATATAGTTTTGGAGGCTGGTATACAGATAGTACACTTACAACAGCATTTGATTTCGATAGTGTACTAGTAACAGAAGACACAACAGTATATGCAAAATGGGTATCGGTAGTTACTCCGGCAACAACAGTAAAAGGACAAGTTGTTGATAAAAATGGAGATAGTGTTGGTGTAATAGATGCACTAGTAACTACAGAAGCAAGCGGAAATAAAAATGTGGAATTAAAAGCAGAGCAAGTTCTTTTGATGAAACAGGCTGATGGGAGTGAAGAGCCATTTAGTGACATTTCTAAAATAGGTTTTGCAGCAGAGGATAATATAAATGTTTCTATTTCTGCCGATGGCAAAATTCAAGTAAATGATTTAGCTATGGGTTCAGAGTCTATAGTACCAGTTACCTATGATTTAGGAAATGGAAATGAGATTATTATTGAATATATGTATATTAAAGTTGACGACATAGGAAATGTAACTATTACAAGTACTTTAGTAGACCCATATGGAATAATTACTGATATATCTACAGATGAGGTTATTGCTGGTGCAAATGTAACATTGTATTATGCAGATACCGCTAGAAATAAAGCAGCAGGTAAAATAGCTGATACATTAGTGGAATTACCCATTATTGATGGATTTAATCCAAATAATAATAAAAATCCACAAGTAAGTGATATATTAGGATCTTATGCCTTTATGGTATTTCCTACATCAGATTATTATATCGTTGTAACAAAAGATAAGTATGAGAAATATGTAAGTCCAACAATAAATGTAGAAAAGGAAATAGTTAAATATGATATAGAGATGACACCAATAAAAGAAGGTACTCTTGTGAAAACTGGTTCCTTTATAGATGTATTTATGTTGAATATTATAGGAAGTCTACTTATATTGGCAGGATTGTTTTTTATTAAGAAAAAGAACATAAAGTTTAGGTAGTATAAATTTATTGTACAATAAACAATTAAATATGATTTTGGTACTCAAAAAAAGCATGCATATTTTAATTATGTGTGCTTTTTTTATAGTTTTTACATTTGACGCTTCAATTTTTACATAATGAGTTTATAGGGTCATCAAAATGATACAATACGGTAGATTATTTTTTAATGATGGTAGAAATTTGTTAGAAGCTGTCGTTGAATTTAATTATAAAAGGGAGGGTTTTTTTATGTTAAAAAAAATGTTAGTAGTAATTTCAACTGTAGTGTTAGGTGTTGTAATGTTGACGGCTTGTGGTTCTGATCCAGTGCAAGATGATTTAATTAATTATATAAACAATGAGGTGTCAACTTTAGTTGAAACTGAAAACACAGTAAATTCAGAATATAGTGCAATTATGGAAAACAGTGAAACTACTGACGTAGAGTTTGCAGCTAAATTGAAAGATGTTGTAATTCCTGCTTCAGAGGAATTAGTAGCAAAATCAAAGGCAATCGTTCCAGAAACAGAAGAAGTGGCTGCAGTTCATAATAAATATGTAGATGCAGTTATTGCGCAAAATGAAGCTTTTTCTTTATACCTTGAGGCAGCTGAAAATAGTGATGGAGCAATTGCAGATACTGCAAATGAAAAATTAGCAGAGTCAAATAAATTAATTGAAGAATTTTTATCAGACTTGGCAACTTTGAAAGAAGAACATAATGTAGAAGATGAAAAATAAAATATAAAGGGTGGGTTATTTATGTTAAAGAAAATAATTATGACAATTTTAACATTAGCTATAGGTATGGCAGTGTTAACGGGATGTTCTTCTGATCCAGTGCAAGATGATTTAATTAATTATATAAACAATGAGGTGTCAACTTTAGTTGAAACTGAAAATTCAGTAACCGAAGAATATAGTGCAATTATAGAAAACAGTGAAGCCACTGACATAGAGTTTGCAGCTAAATTAAAAGATGTTATAATTCCTGCTTCAGAGGAATTGGTTGCACAAGCGAAAGCAATTGTTCCAGAAACAGAAGAAGTGGCTGCGGTGCATAATAAATATGTAGAAGCAGTTACAGAGCAAAATGAAGGATTTGTATTATTTTTGCAGGCAACCCAAAAGAATAATGAGTTAGTTGAGTATTCCACTAATAGTGAAATGTTAACTTTGATTAATTTAGAAGATGCAATAAGTACAGAATTTCAAACTGCTACCACAGGCAGCGATGAGGCTTTAGCAGCTAGTTTGAAAAATAGCATAATTCCAAATTCAAATGAATTACTTGAAAAATCGAAAGCGATTGTTCTAGAGACAGAAGAAATAGCTACAATCCACAGCAAATATATAGAAGCTAATACTGAACTATCTGAAGCATTTACTTTATTGCTTAAGGCAATTGAGGATAATGATTCCGATGCATTAGATACTATAAATGATAAGATAAATAATTCAATTAACTTATCAGACGAATATTTGTCAGCTGTTAAGGATATGGTTGATGATACTACATTACTAGATAGTGCAAATGAAAAGCTAACAAATGCAAATAAGTTATCTGAAGAGTATTTATCAGACTTGGATGCTTTGAAAGTAGAGCATAACGTGGAAGACGAAGAATAGAAATGATAAAAAAGTGTGAAAGGAGAGATCCTTTCACACTTTTTTAGTAAAATTATTTTCTGAATAGGGTTTTAAATTTTCTTAAGACCGTTGGGATGATAATTTTTAAATTATAGTAACTTATATCTCTTAAGTAAATCTTCTACAAGAGTTCCACTTATTGTTTTAAGTACTTTCTTCTTTACTAGACGAGCTTTAAATGGTAGTTTCACATCTTCTAGTTTTTTACCATCCATCATTTTGGATGTAGAATCAAGAAGTACACGTACATCGTAGCATGAGCCGAAGACTTCTGGCACACCACGGTCAACATTTAACAAAGTATATACAGCTTCCATAGCTGTTCTTACAGAGTATTCTGTAGTAAATACTGTGTCACGTACTGTTTCTGCAAATTGACCAAGGAAAGCAAAGTTTGTGCAACCTTCAGGTACAACAGCTGGTCTATCGCCTTTAGTTCTTGGCATAAAGAAAGCTGTTATATACGGCATCATACATGGAACACAACGAGTAGAATTTGTTGCTAAATCAAGAATTTCATTTTCAGGAACTCCCATATGATAAAGCCATTCTTGTGTTATTTCAAGGCCTGTACAATCTTTCATTGGTTTTTTGATGTAATCTCCAGGAACGTCAGTAAATAAACCATATACCCATACTACAAGTTGGTCTTTTGGTTGGTCTTTAAAATGACCTTGACGGTTAAGGGTAAAACTCATAAGCCATTTTGAGTCTTTAACTGAAACTATACCGCCAGTTACAACTTTACCACTGAATGGATCACGTTTGCATATTTTTTCGATATATGGTGGAATTTTATCATCTAGAGTTGTAATAGAAGCTGATTCCCAGTTTGTTTTTTGTGTGTTTGTACAGAATTTATCCGGGTGGCCGAAAGATGGGTCCTGTTTTGCTATGTTTCGCCAAAGATCCCAAGAAGCACCGTCTTCTATTTTAAATTCAGGTGCATTATTATCATCACCAAGGGAAGAGTTATCTGTACAGCTACCATTTGTAACAAAGACTAAATCATCTTCTATTAAATCGATATTTTGTTCAAGTCCATCATTTAGACAAATAATTCTTGTTGCAAGTTTTTTGCCGTTTTTTATATCAAAGATAACATTTTTTACTCTTGTATTGTAGTGGAATTTTACGCCATGAGATTCAAGGTAATTTAGCATTGGCATAACTAATGATTCGTATTGGTTGTATTTTGTGAATTTTAAAGCAGAGAAATCTGGAAGTCCTCCAATGTGATGAATAAATCTTTGAATATATAGTTTCATTTCTAATGCACTGTGCCAATTTTCAAAGGCAAACATTGTTCTCCAATAAAGCCAGAAGTTAGAAGAGAAAACTTCATCTGTAAATATTTCGTCTATTTGTTTGTCATATAAATCTTCATCGCGAGTCATAAATAATTTTATGATTTCTGCTGATGCTTTTTCACTCAAACCAAATTTACCATCAGTGTGAGCGTCTTCACCTCTATTTTTAATAGCTCTCATAAGAGAGTAGTTAGGGTCTTCTTTGTTTAGCCAGTAGAATTCATCAAGTACAGAAGCTCCTTCGGTTTCAAGTGATGGGATAGAGCGGAATAAATCCCAGAGACATTCAAAGTGATTTTCCATTTCACGACCGCCACGAGTTACATAGCCTTTTTGTGTATCCTTGATGCCATCAAGAGCACCACCTGCAATGTTTTGAGCTTCCAATATGTGTATGCGGTCACCTTTCATCTGTCCGTCACGAATTAAAAAACATGCAGCAGATAGGGATGCTAAACCTGAACCAACAAGATATGCAGATTTTTTATCTACACCTACAGGTTTTTTAGGACGAGCAAATGCTTCATAATTTCCGTTGCTATAATACATAATAGTTACCTCCAAAAGTTATTTTATAACTATATGTTAATGTATTTTTAAGACAGTAAAAATAGACATTATAGAGGGTATGTCTATTTTTTAGACAGACCAACTATAATGTCTAAAGAATTTACATTAAGTGGGATAACTTAATTATGTGTGCAGGTTTCGAATTTTAGAAGACCATCTTTTACATTACCTTGAAGGAGAATACTCAAACGGTCTATGATTTCGCTAGGTTCTTCTTTCATATTTGTACGAACCCATTCTAGCATAATTCCTACAAATGCATATTTATAGAAATCTGCAATGAATTGTTTGTCTTTATCTGAAACATTCATTTTAAAGGCTGTTTCTTCTACAACACCTATTAAAAGGTCATAGGTTTCATTATAGAGGTATGTTTCTAGATGATCTCTACTTAGAGAGTGATATGTGTTTATTATAAAATTTTTATTTTTTAGTACATATTCAAAAATACCTAGAAATCCTTGTTGCCAAGTATCATAAGTTTTTTTACCATCGAGGGCTTTTGTTGCTTCACTTGTATAAATCCAATCTATTAAATCATAAATATCTTGGAAGTGATAATAAAAAGTTTGTCTATTTACTTCACAATCCTCAGTGATGTCCATAATTGTGATTTTATTTAGTGGTTTTTCTGCAAGAAGTTTTTTTAGTGATGCTGCAAGGGCACGTTTAGTTGTTTGTGACAAAAGTAATCCTCCATTTTATAAAGTTTATTATAGATAAAAATTAAAAAGTTAGATGCAAGTCATATATACTTGAACATAAGTTAAATCAAATTATCTAAGCCATTAACTGTAGTTTGCTCATTTTCATTAATAGGAATGATTATACATCTTTGACCATCGATTATTTGAGATTTTATTTGGGGTATTTTTTCAGGTTTTACTTCAAGTATGACATCATAGTTTGCAATAACTTTTTTATCTTCTGAGCTTATATCTTGAGTTTTCTCTAAATTAGTATCTGATGATTTTTCTGAATTAACATTTAGTAATTCTCTAGAATCAGTTTCGTTGGTTTCTTCTGAAATTGTATTATTATCATCAGCCTTTTCAGGAAGAATAGTTTCATCATTTAAAGTTTTTTCCTGTTCTACAGATTTTTTTTGTTTAGCCTCATCTAGTTTAGTTTGAAGTATTTCTACTTGTTTTATAAGATGTTCTTCTTTTTTTCTTTGAGCATTTGCTTTAAGTGCTTTTGCATCTATTAAATGCTCTGCTATAGGAATGTCATCACCAAAATTTTCTGTATAGGACTTTTCGATTTCAGAAGTGATTTCTTCAGGAACTCCACTTTCTATCAAAAGGTTTTGCATATCTTCTTTAGTTAAGATTACAGGTTCTGAATCAGGATCGTCATTCATTTCTTTATGCTCTTCTATTATATTGTTTAGGGTTTCTTGTACTTCCATAAAAATTTTATCAGCCTTTGATTCATCGGCACTAAAGGAATCTTTAATAATTAATTGGAAGGTTTCCTTTTGAATAGTAGCGGTTTGTTTTTTATAACAGCCTAAAGCATTTTCCATTAATTCTGGATGAGTATCTTTTGCATTTTTCGTATAGTACATAATAGAATTAACATCGGAACTACGGTCAATAAAAGCAGGGAATACAAAGCCATTTGCAGGTGCATCAACTACCCAATCTCTTATGCGAGCTTTTATTTTGTTTTCTTCTTCAAAATATCTAAGACCAGGATTTGTTAGTGAAACAGGGCAAATGGCGCATAATAAGTATTCATAAATTTCTTCAGATTCATCTATCTTTGCCCCATCTTTAGTTTTTGTAATAACATCATAGGCATCGTGAAATAAAAGGATTATAAAATTACCAGTATAATCATAATTATCTATAATAGACTGGTAAAAATCATCGAGAAGACCATCATCTTTTAAGGCACTTTTTTTTAGGTGTGCTAGAGAAATTTGCTTTTCGTTTATAAGGTCTTCATTAATTGGAAAGTTAAGTTCTAAAATATTATTTCCAATAGTTCCTGACAGTACTTTCTTTGCAATCTCTAAGTATTTAAAGTATTCATCTTCTTCTAAATTTAGAAAGTTTTCTCTGAATTTTAAAATACTATGCTTTTCTCCGTTAACATAGCAGCCGCAAACTTTAGTAAAGGTGCAATGGTCTTTCTTAAAACGTTTTTTCAATTCAAGTATATCTTTTTTTTTCATATATAAACCCCTTAATTTATAGACAAAGCTTATGTAAATATAATTAGTTATAACCAAAACGTAATTGTTTAATTAATAATGTATTTAGTTAAAATTATTGTTAAAGTAGCTTATCTATAGTATTTTTAGTTTGGTACTATTATTAAAATTTGCAAATTATATTACCACTATTTATTATAGTATTATTTTTATATTAATTAAAGATTTTATTAGTTGAAATTAAAGTAAAGTGGCTGTAGATAGGTTTGTTTAAAACAAATCTATCTACAGCCTTTTTGATAATTAACTTAACTTTTTAAATCTATATCAACTCGTCCATCTTTTATTTCTATTATCCTATCAGTTTTTTCTGCAATTTTTTTATCATGAGTAATTATAATAAAAGTTGTTTTAAAATTTTTATTAACATTTTTTAATATTTCATAGACATTTTCAGTTCCCTCAGAGTCTAAATTTCCTGTAGGCTCATCTGCTAGAATAATTTTAGGGTTATTAATAAGTGACCTTGCTATAGCTGTTCTTTGTTGTTGACCACCGGACATATTAGTAGCTTTATTATTAATAACTTTTTCAAGGCCAACTAAATGTAGTAGTTCCTTAGCTCTATCATATACTTCCTTAGAAGGATTAGGGTTTTGGATTAAATAAGGCATCATAACATTTTCTAGGGCTGTAAATTCAGGCAAAAGATAATGAAATTGAAATATAAAGCCTATAGTTTTATTTCTAAGTTCTGCAAGTTTATTTTTACTCATTTGGTCTGTTCTTTGACCATTTATAAATACTTGTCCATTAGTTGGCTTATCTAGTGTTCCTATTATATTTAGCACAGTACTTTTACCGCTTCCGGAAGCTCCTATTATGGAATTAAAAGAGCCTTCTTCAAAATTAAGGTTTACATCATATAGAACTTGAGTTTTTGCCTGAGAACCTTCTGCACCATAAATTTTATTTATATTTTTAAGCTGAATTATTTTATTAGCCATTCTTAATCACCTCCATTGGGTCTAGTTTTGAAGAACTCCTAGCTGGGATAAGAGAAGCTAGTGAAGCTGATAATATAGCTATAAATCCTGAAAGTATTATAAAGTTACTACTTATGTATACATCAACAACAGGTGTGCCATCTGGATTTACTGCAAATTTTGTGAATAAAAATAGTAATAATAAACCGAAGGCAATACCTAAAATAGCGCCCATAATACCCAAAATTAGGCCTTGGAATAAAAATATTTGACTCGATGTCCTGTTTTTTATTCCCATAGCTTTTAATATACCTATTTGCTTAGATTTTTGTACTACAGATATAGCTAGTACAGATGCTATTCCAAGGACTACAGAAACTAGTACAAATACTTGTATCATTATACTAGATACACTTTGACCATTAAGACCACTTAAAAGTTCTTCGTTTTGTGCTTTCCAGTTTTGAACTGAAAATGTAGAATTAGTATCTTTTTTTTCTAAAGCATCTGAAACATTTAAAGCAATTTTATCTGCACTAAAAACATCATCATCATTAACCTGCATCTCAATTGAAGTTACTTGGCTATCTGTTAAATCAGCAATCCCTTGAGCAGTATTTAAATTAACCATAACCCAAGATTTATTTATAGCGGCAACTTTTAAATCATAAAAACCGCTTATAGTAAGTTCAGTAACATTACCGTCTGGTGTTATAACTTCTATAGAATCACCGATAGAGAGCTCTAATTCTTCTTGTAAGTCTATGCCTACTATAGCTTCAGTAGAATTTGAGGGTTCATTTCCACTTACTAATCTTTCTTTTATGTTGTAAATTCCATCAGCATCATCAAAATTGAAACCTCTAACTAGAATAGGATTTGTTTTTTCATCAATTTTAAGGAAAGCTGAAAGATCAACGGCTGCGTTTACTGAAGTTATTCTATCGTCTGATTTTTTTATAGTATCTAGTATATCATTATAATTTTCAATATATGAATAGTCTTCATCATCAGAGGTTACAGTTATTTGAGATGAATTTCCTATAGTTGTATCTACAAGTCCTTTTTGAAGCCCTTGTATAAGTGCACCAATAAATATTTGAACTGAAACACCGATAGCGATTCCAAGGGCTATTAATACAGTTTGCCCTTTGCTAGATTTTAAAAATCTAATGGCTATCTTAAAAGGTAATTTCATTTTCACCACCCCTTTATAAGTTTTTTATATCTTCAAAGTCTTTTATTAGCATATCTGCGCCAATTTTTTTCCAAGCATCTTGATTATTTTCAAAAGCATGTCCACCAACTAAAATTTGTAAACCATAGTTTTCAATTGCTCGTATAGCTTCGATTGTTCTTTTGGCAGAAATGAGGTTGTAGTAATTTGTTACGCTTATTGCGATAAATTTTGGTTTATATACATTAATTGCAGAAAGAAATTCGTTTTTAGGTGTATTACTTCCAACAAAAATAGAATCGTAACCACATAAAGTAAAATAATCCGACACCATTCTTGCACCAATTTCATGATATTCATCAGTAGGACATAAGACTATAACTGTACCAGCATCTTTATTTACCTCATTTTTATCTTTTTCCTGAATTATGTATGGATAACAACATTCTAAGATAGTCCTTACAATTGACGTTCTTACATGCTCTTTCCATATACATACTTCTTTATCTTCAATACTACATACTAGATTGTTTAGTGAGGGAGTAAGGATATTTTTATATAGATCAACTATTGTGATTTCTTTATTTTTTACATTGTCTAAAATAAATTGAACTGATTTTTCTTTATTTTCATTATCTAGATACTCTTTAAATTCATCATAAATTTTCATTATAAAGTTCCCCTTTCGTATTATTTAAAAACAATTATCAATTAATATAAATTATCATAATACTATTTTATCATATTTGTAAATTTAATCAATTAATTTATTGGAAAATAAATTTGTTTTAGGCATAAATAATGTAATAGAAAATAATAAATTCCATAAAAATATGTAATTTATGGTATAATTATTTTAATATTCTAATGGGAAAAATTTATATATTTTTAATGATAATATAAAATAAATTAAAGTTAATTTTTTAAATAATAGGAGGATTAAAAAATGAAAAGTTTATTGCAAGAAATTAAAAAATATGAAGAAGAGATTCTTTCAGCGCGTAGATATTTACATCAAAATCCTGAATTACATACTAATTTACCACTTACAACAAAATATGTAATGGATAAATTAACCCAGTATGGATATGAACCAAAAGAGATATGTGAAGCAGGGGTTGTTGCTATAGCTGGGGGGAAAAAACCAGGTAAAACATTTCTTTTAAGAGGTGATATGGATGCGTTACCCATAAAAGAAGAGACTGATTTAGATTTTAAGTCTATTAATGATGGTAAAATGCATGCCTGTGGTCATGATATGCATACAGCAATGATGCTAGGTGCTGCAAAATTATTGAAAGATCATGAAGATGAAATAGAAGGAACAGTAAAACTTATGTTTCAGCCAGGAGAAGAAACATTATCAGGGGCAAAACTTATGATTGAATCTGGTTTACTTGAAAACCCAACTGTTGATAAAGCAATGATGATACATGTTGTCTCAGGTTATCCTATGCAGAATGGAGCCGTTATTTTCCTAGGAAAAGGACCTGCTACTGCAAATGTAGATGTTTTTGAAATCAACATACAAGGTAAAGGTGGACACGGTGCAATGCCAGATACAACAATTGACCCACTTAATGTTTTAGCACATCTACATATAGCACTTGCAGAGTTAAACTCTAGAGAAGTTGAGCCTGGAGAAGTTGCAGTCCTAACAATAGGAGAAATGAAAGGTGGAAATGCTCCAAATATTATACCAGATACGGCTTATATGAAGGGAACTATAAGAACCTATAATAAAAAAACAAGAGAGTTTATGAATAATAGACTAGAAGAAATATCACGTGGTATTGCAAGCACTTTTAGGTGTACAGCAACTGTTAAATCACAGGGATGTCCATCAGTTATTAATGACGAAGAACTGTTTGATGATACAATTAAATATACTACTGAATTAATAGGTAAGGATGCTGTAGTAGATGTTGAAAAAGTTTTAGGAAAAGGTAAAAAAATCAATGGATCTGAAGATTTTGGATTTGTAAGCGAAAAAGTTCCAACGTTAATGCTTGCTATAACTGCATCCCTTAGTAAAGATGGAGCAATCTATCCTCAACATCATCCTAAAGTAATGTTTGATGAGAGTGTACTATCTATTGGGGCAGCAGTATACGCTAATACAGCTATTGAATGGTTAAAAGAACATCAATAGTAATAGTAATGAACAATTGTAAAATAAATGTGCAATTTAGTCATTGGAAATTGCACATTATCTTTTTATTTTTGAAATGAATGTTATATATTCATCATCACTTCAATACCTGCGTTACTTCCTGTTGAGGTAAGAACATTGTTAGTAACATTATCAGTTAAGACTAATTCTACGGTACCTGCTAATCCTTCTTTTATGGTATCATTCATAGTACCATCTTTCGGTGAAGTTAGAGATGCAAGGGTATCCACTTTTCCTTTAACTTTAAGAGTTGCTTTTCTATTACTGATTATAACGTCAAACATTCCGTTTCCCGCCTGGTTTATTTTGATTTTTGAACCGTTGTACGTTGCAAATCTATATTCTTTATCATTATATAATAATGAACAAAAGAAGCCCTGAAAATTTGACCACATAAAAGGGATTTCTGCTACTGAAAGAACAAGCCTAAGGCCTTCTATATTGAAATGGTTACACTGAATCCACATATATTCCCTAGGGAAGGACCTTCCCCAGTCTTTTTCCATATAGCCTTTGCCGCCTTCAAATTTCACTATTTCTCCATTTATAATAAGTTCTCCTACAAGACCATGTTCCATACTAATAACATGATGATTACATTCCATATTTGGGATGTAGCTAAAAAAACCCATTATATTGGGATTTAGAAATGTTGTAGGTAGAGGCGATAGTTGATTAAAAGTAAGATTTCCCTTAATAGAGATTTCATTGTTTTTTAGTACAACAGTTAGACCACTTTTGCTAAAAGTACACTCTCCTATTGTTATTTCAAAGGGGGAATCTTTAAAAATAGCATCTTTTAGGTCATAGCTAAAATAATAGCTGGATAATTCTTCAAGTTCATTGCGAATAATGACTTGAATAAAACTATGTGAATCGGAATTACTATAACTGATACCAGGAATAAAGCTAATAGTACAAGTACCATCTTTACTGACTTGTTTTAAGTACCAACCTTCAAAATATCTATTATTAATATCTTTTCTTCTTCCCTGAAAAATCGTCTTGTTGTAATGCTTATTCATTAGATCACCTCAGTTTTTATCTTTTTATTAAAGTTATTATTTAGTTTTAATACCATAATTATAACACGTATTTCATAATACACTGAAATTTGTAGTTTGTGTAAAGAAGCTATGTATTAATTGATATTTCGTGAAGATAAATAGATTACTATGTTAGATATTGAGAAATATATAAGCTTAATGTTATAATAAATAGTATTTAATTAAAATAAGAAAGGAAAATAATATGATATATCTAGATTATGCGGCTAACACACCAGCAAGTGGTGAAGTAATTAAGCGTTTTGCCGACTGCGAGCTAAACTACCCGATGAATCCTAACGCAAATAATCCTTTGGCAGCAGAAGCTAAAATAAAGTTAAAAAAAGCTAAAGAACAAATTGCAAAGTGTCTAGGAGTGCATTCACAGGAATTAATTTTTACTTCTTCAGGCACTGAATCTAATAATTTAGCTATTAAAGGAATTGCAAAAGAACATGGTGCTAGAAGAAAACATATAATCACTAGTTTTTTAGAACATTCATCTGTTTTAGGTCCTATTGGACAATTGGAGAAAGAAGGATATGAAATAGACTATGTTGATATAGATAAGCAAGGTAGAGTAGAGAAGGAACATTTAAAAGAATTACTGAGACAAGATACATTATTGGTGGCTTTGTGTCAAGTAGATAGTGAAATGGGAATAGTTCAAGATATTGAGGAGATTGGCTCTTTAATAAAGGAAAAATCCTCTGCTTTTTTTCATGTAGATGGAACTCAAGCTGTAGGTAAGATTTTTAAGTCCTTAAAATATGTTGATAGCTATACCTTTGCTGGACATAAATTCTATGGATTAAACGGTAGTGCTTGCTTGGTTTTAAAAGAAGATGTTATTATAGAACCTCTGCACCATGGTGGATTAAGTATTTCTCCCTTTAGAAGTGGCACACCATCATTGGCCCTTATTGATTCGCTAGCATTTGCACTTAACAAAATGGATGAAAATCATAAAGAAAATTATGAATATGTCAAGGGACTCAACGAACAATTAAGAAGCTTTTTTAAGCAATTTGATTTTGTGCGGATAAATTCCACAGAAGAATCAGCTCCCTTTATATTGAATATTACATTAAAAAAGATTAAAGCAGAGCAGGTAAAGAATAAATTAGCGGAAGAGAATATTTTTGTTTCAACAAAGTCAGCATGTAGCTCGCCTTTTGCCCCTTCAAGAGCAGTTTTTGCTTTGACAAAGGATAAAAAAGCAGCCATATCAACGCTTAGAATAAGTTTGAGTCATTTGACAACGAAAGAAGAAGTAGATATATTTAAGGCTTCTTTTGAAAATATAGTTAACGGTTAAACCAGTTAATGAATAATTTATAGAAAAGAGGTAAAGTATGGATAGAGCAGAAGAAATAGAAAGAAGTATAAATAAAACCTTTAAGAAAACTATTTGGTCTAGATTTTTAAAAGGCATTAGAGAATATGATTTAATTCAAGAAGGAGATAAGATTGCTGTATGCATTTCAGGTGGAAAGGATTCTATGTTACTTGCAAAATGCATGCAATTAATACATAGACACTCTATTATCCCTTTTGATATTGAATATTTGGTTATGGACCCAGGATATAATTCTATCAATAGAAAAAGGATAGAAGATAATGCAAAGATGTTAAATGTTCCTGTTAGAATTTTTGAAACTAATATTTTTGAAGTAGTAGCCAATATTGATGAAAGCCCTTGCTACTTATGTGCAAGAATGAGAAGAGGTCATCTATATAAAAATGCACAGGATCTTGGTTGTAATAAAATTGCATTAGGGCATCATTTTGATGATGTTATAGAAACGAATTTAATGAATATGTTTTATGGTTCTGAAATAAAGACAATGATGCCAAAGGTACATAGTCTTAATTTTGAAAGAATGGAACTTATTCGTCCTTTATATCTAGTTAGAGAAGAAAAGGTAATTGAATGGATGAAGCACAATGAGCTGAAATTCATTCAATGCGCTTGTCGATTTACTGAAAATTGTGTTATAGATGGCCAAGGTGGTGGCTCTAAAAGAGCAGAAATGAAAGAGTTAATTAAAAAGATGAAAAAAGATAATCCTAATGTAGATATGAATGTTTTTAAAAGCACTCATAATGTTAATATGGATGCAATACAAGGATATAGAAAAGATGGTAATAAACATAGCTTTTTAGAGGAGTATTAAAGGGAGGTATTATAACTGTATCGTTAATTTAAATCACCTTCATATTTTGAAGGTGATACTCTCACTAGTTTTTGAATAATATACTGAAATAGTAGGGGTTATCTATTTGTACCCAATATGTCCTAAGATAAATTTGATCGTTGGAAATGAAAATGACTGAATTAATTGACATAATTATGTGTTGATGATAAAATTTTTTATAATAGTTTATTTTCGTTGTAATATAAATGTTGAGGAGATTATTTATGATAATTGAAAAAATACTTAATAATAATGTTATTACAACAATTGATAAGGAAAATGGATTAGAAAAAGTTGTTATGGGCAAGGGAATTGCTTTTGGTAAAAAAGTAGGAAATGGGATTAATGAAAAGCAAATTGAAAAGGTTTTTACTATTGAAGATAAAAATGTAAATATGAAATTCCAACAGCTTGTTAGTGAGATTCCCATTGAATATTTTACTATATCAGAAAATATTATTAACTATGCTAAAGAGCAACTAAGAATTAAGCTTGATGAACACATAAATATTGCTCTTGTAGATCATTTATATTTTGCTATTAAGAGAGCCAAAATGGGTATGATTATTAAAAATCAATTACTCTGGGAAATTAGAAGAATTTATAAAAAGGAATTTTCTATAGGTAATTGGGCTGTAGAGTACATAAATAAAGAGCTTGGAGTTAATTTAACAGAAGATGAGGCGGGATTTATAGGTTTACACTTGATTAATGCTTCCGTTTATGGTAAAATGAGCACAACAATTGATATTACTTCAATTATTAAAGATGTATTTAATATAATAAAGTATAATCTTGTTATTGAAATTGATGAAGATGATATGGCTTATGACAGATTAGTAACTCATTTAAAGTTCTTTGCTCATAGGGTTTTGATGAATAAACAGATTAAGGATAAGCATAAAGATATTTTAGATGTTATAAAGAGTAACTACCAAAAAGAGTATTTATGTGCTTTGAAGATAAGTGATTACATCAATAAGAGATATGATTATGTAGTTGAAGAGGGAGAAATCGTATACTTGAGTATGCACTTAAGTAGACTTATGGATTATTAAAATAAAATAGTTGGGATTGTTACTGGTAATGCAGGCTAAACCTAGATCAAATTTAGAATATTATTCAAGTTTTTGTCTTGAAAAGTATCTTAAATTTGCTTTAGGTTTTTTATTTGCTTATTTTTCAATGATAGCTATAAAGTATCAGTAAAATAAAGTACTAGCTAGATAAATTTTTATGTTTTCATACAGGAGGACAACAATGGATTATGGTAAAATTTCAAAAGAAATTGTTGGGTTGGTAGGAGGAGAAAAAAATATAGAAAGTGCTGCTCATTGTGCTACTAGATTACGCCTTGTTTTGAACGATGAATCTTTAGTTAACGTAAAAGAGATTGAAAAAATAGAAGAAGTAAAAGGTACATTTAAAAGCGCAGGACAGTTTCAAATAATTATTGGTCAAGGAACTGTAAATAAGTTATACGAAGAGATGATGAAAACCACTAAAATTGAGAGGGTTAGTGTAAGCGATGCCAAGAAAAAAGCCATGAAGAATATGAATCTATTCCAAAGATTTGCAAGAGTTCTCTCAAATATTTTTGTTCCGATTATACCAGCCATTGTAGCTAGTGGATTGCTTATGGGTCTACTTAGTATGGCGATAAAATTTCAATGGGTAAACGATTCAAGTGGCGTAATTACTTTACTTGATATGTTCTCCAATGTTGCTTTTGTTTTTATGCCGATACTGATTGCTTTTAGTGCGGCAGAAGAATTTGGAGCTAATCCATTTTTGGCAGCTGCTTTAGGGGGAATACTTATACATCCTAATCTTCAGAATGCTTGGACATTAGGAGGTGGTATTGAGCAATATATTGATATTTTTGGATATAGTGTAGGAATGATTGGATATCAAGGAACAGTTCTTCCTGTACTAATAGCTGTTTGGGTCATGAGCTATATAGAAAAAGGGGTAAGGAAAATCGTACCAGATATTTTAGATATTATTTTAACTCCCTTTATAACATTGATAACTACTGCAATTATATCTTTACTTGTAATAGGACCTTTTGGAAGATTTATTGGAGATGGAATTTCTATCGGACTGCAATTCCTTTATAATACTGCAGGACCTTTAGCTGGTGTTATCTTTGGAGGTTTATATTCGTTAATAGTAATAACTGGTATTCATCATAGTTTCCATGCTATTGAAGCTGGTTTGCTTTCAAATCCTGATATTGGAGTTAACTTTTTACTTCCAATATGGGCAATGGCTAATGTTGCCCAAGGAGGAGCGGCTTTTGCTGCATATTTCAAGACTAACAATAAGAAAATTAAAGTTATTGCAATTCCAGCAGCTACTTCATGTATGCTAGGAATAACAGAAGCTGCAATATTTGGTGTTAATTTAAGATTAATAAAACCTTTTATAGCAGCAGCCATAGGTGGTGCAGTAGCAGGGGGGTATGTGGTTTTAACAAAAGTGGTAATGACTTCTGTTGGGGTAACTGGAATACCTGGTATAGCTATAGTACAACTAGGTTCTTTGCTGAATTATATTATAGGAATGATTATTGCATTTGGAGTTTCTTTTGCTTTAACATGGATATTAGGTTTTAAAGAGAATGACGAAGAAGAAAAAACTTTAGGAATTGAAAGTGTAGAAAAAATAAATAATAAACTAGAAATTGATAGTATACAAAAACTTGATAGTATACAAGAAATTGATGATATACAAAAACTGAATGATGCAACTAAGATAGAAGAGTGCATTATATCTCCTTTGTCGGGCGAAGTGATTTGTTTAAGTGAGGTTCCAGATAGAACATTTTCAGAGAAAATAATGGGAGATGGAGTTGCAATATTACCTAGTGAAGGTACAGTAACATCGCCAATAGATGGAGAGATAACCTTAGCTTTTGAAACAAAACATGTTATAGGAATGGTAAGTGAAAATGGAACAGAAATTCTTATTCACGTAGGAATAGATACTGTGAAAATGAATGGTGAAGGATTTAAATCATTTATAAAAACAGGAGACAAGGTAAAAAAAGGAGATAAACTTATAGAAGTAGATCTAGAATTAGTAAAATCTTTAGGATTTTCTACTATAACACCAGTTATAATTACAAATACAAATGAAGTAATATCCATTGATATAGTTGATGATAAGAAAGTTAATAATAGTGAAAAGCTTATGATTGTTGTAAAGTAGGTGTTTTCAAATTTTAATGGGCAATTAGAAAGTAGTAATGAGCAATTTGCAATTATAGTTAAGGAAGATTTTGCTGGGCAAAATCTTTGGAATAATTAAATAGCTATAGGTTCTCGATGATAGGAGAAAAATATAATATTGATATATAAGTAGTTAGAAAAAAGAGGTAGTAAGTGTACCAATCAGGAAATCGGTTTCCTGGAGAAATAATTAAATCATTATCTTAAAAAGAATTTTAAATTTTTTATGATTTTGATTTGTAAAAGAGTATTTTTTTAAGCTTTCATAAAAATCTTATAAGGGTTTATGAGCTTATTATAATAAATTCAAACAAGGTTCTTAAAAAGAATCACAAAAATTTAGGGGGTATTAATTATGAAAAAAAGAATTATTTCAGTAGTAATGGCAACAGTATTAAGTTTATCATTATTAGCAGGTTGTGGAAATTCAGGCAATAATGGTAATGAAGGAAACAATACTAGTGGAAGCAATACAGAGGCTACTAGTGAAGAAGTGAAAGTAACTTTTGTAAACTCTAAAGCAGAAATTCAAACTCAATTAGAAGAAGCAGCAAGTTTATTTAGTGAGCAAAGTGATAATGTAACAGTTGAAGTTATTCCTTGTCCAGATGGTACATCACCTTTTGAAAAAATATCATCAATGTATGCATCAGGAAATGCACCAACTTTAGCTATGATGGATCCTAATGATATTCCAAAATTCAAAGATAAATTTGCTGATTTATCAGATGAAAAATGGGTAGGGGATACAGTAGATGGAAACCTAGATGCAGTAACTATTGATGGTGCTGTAAAAGCATTCCCTTTAACTATTGAAGGATATGGTCTTATATACAATAAGTCAGTATTAGATGCAGCAGATGTTGATCCAATGGCAATCAATACAACAGATGCTTTAAAAGAAGCTTTTGAAAAGATTGATGCATCAGGAGTATCTCCTATGATTTTATCTCCTATGGATTGGTCACTTGGAGCACATTACTTTGCACTTACTTATGTTCAACAAGATAAAGATCTAGCAAAAGCAGAAGAATTAATTGCAGGTTTAAAAGATGGTAGTGTTAATCTTACAGATAATGATGTGTTTAATGGTTATATGGATACTTTCGATATATTAAAAGAGTACAACATTGATATGAATGACCCATTAGCAGGTACTTATGATAGAGGTGCTGAAGTAGTAGCAAAAGGAGAAGCTGGATTCTGGTTTATGGGTAACTGGGCTTGGCCTCAAATTGATGAATTTAATGAAAATGGATCTGATTTCGGTTTTATTCCAGTACCAGTAAGCAATGATGCTGCTGATTATGGTAATACTCAAATTACAGTTTTCCCATCAAAATTCATAGGTTTAGATGTTGAGCAAAACACTGTAGAACAACAAGATGCAGCTAAAGAGTTTTTAAATTGGTTAGTATATGACGAAGTTGGTCAAGATTTATTAGTTAATAAAGCAAATATTATTCCAGCTTTCAAGAACATAACTCTTGAAGCAAAAGACCCATTAGCAAAATCAATAAAAGAATATATGACAAAGGGTAATACTTTAAAAGGAATTGCTAGTCTTCCTGGAGATCACTGGGCAGAAGTTGGAGCATCTATGCAAAAATATTTAGTTGACCAATCAGACAGAGAAACACTTGCTGAAGATATTAAAACTTACTGGGGTTCAGTACAATAATTTTTACTAAAATATTGTAGCGGATATTAAGCTATATCCGCTACATTTTTACCAATTATTCATACAAAGGGGTGTTAAAATGAATCAGGAAAAGAGTTTTATGCAAAAACTTAAAACCTATATAATGTTTGCTGGACCATCTACCTTCGCCTTTCTTACAGTAATAATTCTACCTTTTGTTTTTGGTATATATTTGACCTTTACAAACTGGAATGGTATTTCTTCTGCACATAGTATTGTTGGTTTTGATAATTATTTAAGTGTATTTAAGGATACAGTATTTTGGGGATCCTTTGGTTTAACAATAAAATATGTTTTGTTTTGTGTAGTTCTTGTTAATGTAGTGGCATTTTTATTAGCTTTTATTTTAACTAGTGGAACAAAAGGACAAAACTTTTTTAGAGCAGGTTTTTTTACTCCTAACTTAATAGGTGGGATTTTACTTGGTTTCATATGGAAGTTTATTTTTTCCAATGTTTTAGTTTATTTAGGTAATAATTTTGATTTAACTATTTTTTCAGCATCATGGCTTGCTAATTCTGATAAAGCCTTTTGGACATTAGTAATTGTTACTGTTTGGCAGTATTCAGGGTATATGATGATAATTTATATTGCAGGATTTATGAATGTTCCTGCTGATATATTAGAAGCAGCTGATATTGATGGAGCTAGCCCTTTAACAAAATTGAAAAGTATCGTATTACCTATGATGATTCCATCTTTTACAGTTTGTCTATTTTTAACACTTCAAAGAGGATTTATGGTATATGATTTAAATATAGCTTTAACTGGTGGTGGACCATATAAAAGTACTGAATTAGTTGCGATGCATGTATATAATAAAGCTTTCTTATCCCAACAATATGGCGTAGGTCAAGCAGAAGCATTCTTCTTGTTTTTGATGGTTGCAGCAGTTACTTTAGTGCAGGTTTACACTACTAAGAGGATGGAGGTTGAAGCATAATGAAAAGAACGAAAAGAATAATGAATGCATTAAAGTTTATTATATTAAGCGTGATTTTAGTTTTTTATATTGTTCCATTTGTCTTTGTGCTTATCAATTCGTTTAAAGATAGAAAAGAAATTATAGCAAATCCATTAGCTTTGCCAAATGCAATTAATTTCTTTAACTATATAGATGCATTCAAGAAAATGAATTATCTCCATAGTTTTACGAATTCTTTGATAATAACTTTTTTTTCTGTTGCTATAATAGCTCTTTTCTCATCTATGACTGCTTATATATTTGTAAGGAAAAATTGGAAGATCAACAAAATAATATTTTTTGGAATGTTAGCTTCAATGATAATACCATTTCAAGGTATAATGATTCCTTTAGTTAAAATTTACGGATCAATTGGATTTTTCAATAATAAATGGTCTTTGATTTATATGTATTTAGGATTTGGTTCGTCTCTTGCAATTTTTATGTATCATGGTTTTATCAAGAGTATACCTAAATCTTTAGAGGAAGCTGCTATGATTGATGGATGTACTCAATTTCAGACTTTCTGGAAAGTAGTTTTTCCTTTGCTAAAACCAACAACTATGACAATTGTAATACTAGATGTTCTTTGGATTTGGAACGATTTCTTATTGCCAAATCTAGTATTGATAGCTGAAAAAGAAAGAACATTACCATTATCAACATACTATTTTTCAGGCACATATACTGTTGAGTATGGACTATCTATGGCTGGTTTGATGCTGACAGTATTACCAGTATTGATTGTATATCTATTCATACAAAAACACATAATAAATGGTGTTCTTCAAGGCTCAGTAAAATAATTTTCATGAACACCTGTCAAAAATGGCAGGTGTTTGTCATTAATGTATAGAAAAAGAGACTTTATGTAGTTTGAGATTTTAAGCTTTAGTTATTTTATTAGTAATAAGTATGAAAAATCAATTGACATTTGGAAATCGGTTTCCTATAATAGAAAGGGAGTTCTTTAAACCATTCTAGATGGAGGAAAATAAATTGAAGACAACGATAAATGATATAGCAAAAATTGCAGGAGTATCAAAAGCAACAGTATCTAGAGTGCTTAATGAAAGTAAACCTGTAAGTGATGAGATTAGAATGAGAGTTGAAAAGGCCATTAAGGAAAATAATTATAAACCAAGCTCCATTGCTAGAAGTCTAGTTAATAAAACAACAAACATAATTGGCGTAATAATTCCTGATATAGGAAATCCATTTTTTTCGCAATTAGTGAAAGGAATACAAGATGGTGCTAATGAAAATGGATACCACATTATGCTTTGTAATACCTATAAAAATGAAGAAAAAGAAATTGAGTATTTAGAAATACTTCAAAATCATCAAGTAGATGGAATAGTATTTTTAACAACTACAATACAAAACTCTCACAAATTATTTTTTCAAAAAAATAAGATTCCTGTAGTTTCAGTTAGTAGAAGATTTAAAGAATTGTCTATTTCAAGTATAGATGTAGATAATTATAGTGCTGCCTATGATGCAACTAGTTATTTGATAAATTTAGATCATAAAGAAATTGCAATGATAAGAGGCGATATTGATAATAATTCCGTTGATTTTGATAGATTTGAAGGATATAAACAAGCTATAATAGATAGTAATATAGATTTTCATGAAGAATTAGTAGTGAAAGGAGATTTTTCTGTAGAAGGTGGTTATAATGCTATGGGGAAACTACTTACACACAAACAGCTCCCAACGGCTATATTTTGTGCTAGTGATCATATGGCGTTTGGGGCAATAAAATGTGCACATGAAAGTGGACTTATAGTACCAGATGACATATCTGTAATTGGTTTTGACGATATTCCTTTAGCATCAATGTTTATTCCATCCTTATCTACTGTTAAACAACCTATATATGAGTTAGGCCAAAAAGCTATACAAACAATAATATCTGAAATTCAATCTAAATCTAAAGCACAAAATATTGTTCTGTCAACTGAAATAGTTATTAGACAAAGCACTAAAAGAAAGAAGTAAGATTATTATTGTAAAACAAGGGAAACCGGTTTCTTAAAAAAGCATAAAAAAAATATTAATTGCAAATCCATTATAGATAAAACTTTTAATATAAATTGCTTTATAAATAAACAATTAGTTAAAACACATTCAAAAATATTATAGATGAGGAGGTTTTATTATGTGTAAAAATTCAATTAATGAAAATATGAAAGAAATTAAGAAAATTTCTCTTGACGGTGAGTGGGTAGCGCCCGAAATTTCTGATTTAAACGCTATTCCAAAAGGGGATATGCCAGGAGATAAAATTGAAATAAACGAAAAACATTTAGAAAAAGCAAGAGTTATTTTCCCGAATTTGTTAGAGTTATTACTTCCAGTTTTAAATAAGCAGTCTAATGGACGTGCTGTTATTGCTGTTCATGGTGGCTCAGGTGTAGGAAAATCCGAAACAGGTGCTTTAATTGCATATTATTTAAATGCTATGAATATTGGAAGCTATGTACTATCAGGCGATAACTATCCTCATAGAATACCCAAAAAAAATGATGCAGAAAGAGAAAGAGTTTTTAAAGAAAGTGCAGTCAAAGGATTAGTTGCTCGTTATGAATTTACAAAAGAAAGAAATGCTAAAATTCAAGAGCTACAAGATAGTGGAAATGACTCTAGTAGAGAATATATAAAAGAATTTCCTTGGCTCGCTGTTTATCAGGAAGAAGGCCGCAAAGGACTTCAAAATTACTTAGGAACACCAAACGAAATTGATTTCGCTGAATTAAGTAATATAATAGCTCAATTTAAAAATGGTGCAGATGAAATTATGCTTAAGAGAATGGGAAGAGAAGAAAAAGAATTATGGTATGATGAAGTGGATTTTAGAGGCAAGAAAGTATTAGTAATTGAATGGACACATGGTAATAATCCGAATTTAGAAGGAGTAGATATACCAATTCTTTTAAATAGTACACCAGAAGAAACCCTTGCTCATCGCAAAGCTCGTAATAGAGATGGCAAAACAGATAGTCCATTTACTATGATGGTTTTAGAATTAGAGCAAGAAAAATTAGCAACGCAAACTAAAAATGCAAAAATTATATTAACTAAAAGTGGAGAAATAATCTCATATGAAGAATACCAAAAACTAATGGGGTAATTTAAACTTAAAGCTCTGTTTTAAAGAATTGTTGATTTTTATAGGAGGAATAATATGAATAGTAATTTTACAAAGGCTGGGGCTATGTTAAATGCTTATCCAGATAGCATAGGTGGAACTTTAGGTGATATTGTTGATTTTTTAAAAAAATCTGAGGTTAAAGGGGCTTTTGAATCCTTCTATATACTTCCAAGCCTTTTTAATACAGACTTAGACAGAGGATTTTCTGTAATAGACTATGAGTTAAATGAAATGTATGCATCAAAAGAAGATTTAGAGGAATTAAAGGAAGAAGGTATAAGTTTTAAGTTTGATTTTATACTAAATCATGCCTCAGTATTGTCAAAGCAATTTCAGGATATATTAAAAAATGGTGAAGCTTCTAAATATAAGGATTTCTTTATTAATTGGAATAAATTTTGGCAAGGCCACGGTGAAATGACTCCTGATGGATATATTCAACCAGATGAAGAGTTAATTAAATATATGTTTTTTAGAAAACCAGGACTTCCTATTTTAAATGTTCGTATGCCTGATGGAAATGAGGTGCCATACTGGAATACTTTCTATCAAGAAGTAAAATATGATAGAGTAGATGCCCAAGATTTGATGAAGGAAATAGATATTCAATATAGGGCTGCAGAAATGCTTTCAAAGGTTATCAATGAATCTCTTGATAAAGAAATAAAACCAAAGGATATAGAATTTGGAAGATTTGAAGCTTATAGTGAAAAGGCTATAGATCTATTAGAATCAAGGCGTAAGTATTTAGGACAAATGGATTTAAATATTAAATCACCATTAGTTTGGGAGTTTTATGAAGATACTTTAAAAAAGCTATCTCAATATGGAGCAGAAATTGTAAGACTAGATGCCTTTGCTTATGCACCAAAAGAGCCAGGTGAGAAGAATTTTTTTAATGAACCGGGAACTTGGGACTTATTATATAAAGTTAAAGAATTAGCTGACCAACATGATTTAAAGCTTTTACCTGAAATTCATTCAAAGTATGAGGATAAAACTCATGAGATAGTAGCAGAAAAAGGCTTCATGACTTATGACTTCTTTTTACCAGGGCTAATCATTGATGCTTTTGAAAGAAATTCTAAGGAAACTTTGGTTAAATGGATTAGTGATATTGTAGAAAAAAATATAAAAACTGTAAATATGCTTGGGTGTCATGATGGTATTCCACTTCTTGATTTAAAAGGATTGTTAAAAGATGAGCAAATAGAAAAGTTAATTAAAATTGTAGTAGATAGAGGCGGATATGTTAAAGACCTTCACGGAAAGAAGAATATGTATTACCAAGTAAATGCAACATACTATAGTGCATTAGGTGAAGATGATCAAAAGCTACTACTTGCAAGAGCTATTCAATTATTTATGCCAGGAAAACCTCAGATTTGGTATTTGGACTTGTTTGCAGGGAAAAATAATTATGAAGCAGTTGAAAAAGCTGGGGTAGGTGGACATAAAGAAATCAATAGAACTAACATAAAAGTAGATGAAGCAATAGAATTATTAGGAAAAGATGTAGTTGAAGCACAAATTGAGCTTTTAAGATTTAGAAATACTTGTCCTGCTTTTGGGTTTGATGCAAAATTAGAAGTTGCAGAGTCAGAAGATAATGTTTTAAAACTAACTTGGAAAAATAATGGACATATAGCTACACTAGAGGCTGACTTAAAAGATTTTACGTATAAAATAGTTGCGAAAGATGAAGAGGGAAAGTTTATTTTTAGTTGCACAAGTGATGCGGAATTTTAATATTGAAAAGCCAATGAAAGTAGCTTTGACAGTTGCTTTCGTTGGCTTTTATTGTTTATAAAATAAATATAATGTTTTAAACATATTTTTGAATATAATCATAATTGGATATTTATTATCAGTATTTTAAGGGTAGCAATTCATAATGAACTATTTATGTCCTTCTTTTGGCACAATGCAAATGAATTCTAACTCAGAATCACCAGTATTCATAAATTGATGTAGTTTGTCTGATGGTACATATGCAAATGAGCCAGCTTCTATCTGTTTGTCTTCGCCATCAAGATGAAGAACTCCTTGTCCACTAATAATATAATTTATGTGAGGCCATGCATGAGTGTGTCTTGGAGTAAATCCTCCCTTTTCTAGTTTGAAGGTTCTCATAACGTAACCTTCCCAGCCTTCTTCTGGAGAAATAAGTACTTTCATAAAGGCACCTTTAACCTCAGGATTATCAATTTTAACTTCTTCTACTTTGGATTTGTGTGAAACTATCATAATTTAACCTCCTAGATTTAATTTTATGGTGAAATAATAATATTTATAGGTGAATGTATTTCAAAAAATTAGTTTCTATGAATACAGTCTAATTATAACATGAAATTCACTAGAATATTCAAAAAAAGACTAGGGAATTAATGAAGGTTAATGCTGATTGCTTCAAGAAAAAAAGAAAAGGTATGAAAAATCTTCATACTTGTAGGTTTTTTCTCAGATGATATTATATAAATAAGCTCAGAAACGTAAAACATATAAATTTTATATGCAGAAGAAATAGGAGGTCAACTTTTAATGTAGTTTTATAGCTAATCCTTGAATCAACATTAATTGCACATTGATAATTACTAAATATATTTAATTAGCCAAACGGTTGGCTAAAACGAATATAATTTTTGTTGATACTTTAGTATAAGCTATGTTACTATTTAAAAGACGAGGTTTAATTATGAAAATAAAAATGAAAGACATTGCAGAAGTAGCAGGAGTTTCAATTACAACAGTTTCAAGGGTACTTAATGGCAACAGAAAACAGCCTGCAAGTCAGGAAACCGTTGATAACATTTGGAAAATAGTTAAAGAAATGGGTTATATACCCAATAAGAGTGCTAGGAATCTAGTAAAAGGTAGCGAGGAAGAGGATGTAATTGCAAATAAGATTGGCTGTGTATTTACCTCAACTTTTGATTTGAACAATGATCCCTTTTTCTCTTGTATTGGTTTGGGTATACAACATGAACTAAATAAAACAGCCTACAATCTAGCTTTTACTTTGCAGGCAGGTAATATGAAGTATGATGAAATTTATAAATACATAACCAAGTATGATGTTGATGGAATCATTCTTATGGGAAGTATTGATTACAGTACCTTAGATATGATAAAAGGGGCTGTGGAGCATATTGTATATGCAGGGGTAAATGGAGTTGAAGATTCATTTGATGAAGTCATTTGTAATGGTTATGATGGAGCAACAGCTGCCATTGGACATCTAATAGATATGGGACACAACAAGATCGGTTACGTTGGCATAACTTCAAGGAACAAAAAAATGATTAATGAGAACAGATATAAAGCATATTGCGATGTTTTGCAAAAAAACAATATGCCTATTGATGTAGATTATGTGGTATCAACTGAATTAAAAACAACATTAGCCTACAATAATATGAAAGAATATCTTAGTAATAAAAACAAAGAAAAATTACCTACGGCTTTATTTTGTGGTAATGACGCTGTAGCCTTTGGTGTAATGAAAGCTTTAAAAGAAGAAGGATTTAATATTCCAGAAGATATTGCCATAATAGGTTTTGATAATGTTGAAATGACTCAGTTTGTAACACCGCCATTATCGAGTGTCGCAGTGCCTAGAAAGAAACTAGGAGAACAAGCTGTTAAAATGCTAATTGAGAGAATTGAAAACAAAAGAGACTATTCCATGAAAGTGAATTTACCATATAAGTTAATCCTTCGTGAGAGCTCTGATTATTATAGAAATGACTGATAATAGAGTTATTGTATTAAACCAGGGGTCAATTGTAGCTGATGATTTACCTATGAATATATATAGAAATAAGAATTTGTTAGAAGAGAATGGGTTAGAGCCACCTTTAAGACTTCAGGCATGCCCAATATGTAATAATAATAATTAACAAAGGAGACGAATATGAAAATATTATACTATGATGTTTTTTGTGGAATTAGTGGAGATATGAATTTAGGAGCACTAGTTGACTTGGGTGTTGACTTTGATTATTTGGAAAAAGAGCTTCAAAAGCTTAATATAGATGAGGAATTCCATCTAGAGTTATCTAGAGATATGAAACATGGTATTAGTGGTAGTAAGGTAGATGTTATACTACATAATCAACAAGGTGTAGAACAAGAGCATAATAAACACATTCATAATGGGAGCCATCAGTTTATGCATGAACATAAACACCCAAAGGTACATAGTGATGAACATAATCATAATCATGATAACGAACATAGTCATAATCATGAACAAAAGCAAGGGGAAGAATACCAAAATACCCATTCACATATAGAGGGAGCTCACCAGCATAACCACTTACATAGTGAGCAAGAGTGCAATCATACTCATACACATAATGAAGATAATCACCATCATTCACATAAAGATAATCATCATTCCCATAGGAATTTTGGGAGCATACGTCATATGATACAATCTAGTGACCTAAAGGAAAAGGTTAAATGTAGAGCTATTGAAATGTTCCGCCTTGTTGCAGAAGCTGAAGCTAAAGTTCATGGGAAAACTATTGATGAAGTACATTTCCATGAAGTAGGAGCTACGGATTCTATAGTTGATATAGTTGGTGCAGCTATTTGCATTGATGCTTTAAAAGTTGACAAAATTATGGCATCTAAAGTACAAGTAGGGGGCGGATTTGTCAAATGTGCCCACGGAATGATGCCAGTTCCTGCGCCTGCAACTGTAGAGATTTTAAAAGATGTGCCATTAAAATTTGATGTAGTTCCATACGAGACTACAACACCTACTGGAGCCGCCATTCTAAAGGCAAATGTAAATGAATTTAGTGATTCTAAAGATTTAAATATTACTAAAATAGGATATGGTGTAGGGAATAAAGATTTTGAAGTACCTAATTTATTAAGGGTATATTTGGCAGAAAATAAATAGGAGAGTGAATGATTATGAATAAAACAAAAGAACTTATAGAGTATATAAAAGGGCTTGAAAGTGTAGGGGTAGCTTTTTCAGGTGGTGTTGACAGTACCTTTGTAGCTTATATTGCAAGAGAAGCTCTAGGAGATAAAGCCGTTGCAATAACTATTGAAACTCCATATATACCTAAATGGGAAATTGAAGAAGCTAAGGAACTAGCTAAGGAAATAGGAATAAAACATATTATTATCCCACTGGGAATTGAAGAAAGTATAGAAAATAATCCTGTAGATAGATGTTATTTATGCAAAAAAGTAGTTTTTAGTAATATAATAGAAGAAGCCAAAAGACAAGGAGTTAAAACTATCATAGATGGTACTAATTTTGATGACACTAAAGACTATAGGCCTGGTTTGAAAGCCTTAGCTGAACTAAGGGTGGAAAGCCCACTTATGGCGTGTGAGTGGACAAAAGATATGATAAGAGAGCAATCAAAGGAAGCTGGTCTTCATACACATGATAAGCCTGCTTATGCTTGCCTTTTAACTAGATTACCTTATGGAACTACTATAGACAAAGAAGAGCTTAGAAGAATAGAAGAGGCAGAACTAATTATGATGGCGTTAGGATTTAGGGCTGTTAGAGTAAGGTCTCACGGCGATTTGGCAAGAATAGAAGTGGCAAGAGAATTAAGAGAAAAACTTTTTGATGTTGATTTATTAGACCAAATTTCAGAAAAAATAAAAGCCGTTGGCTATAGATATGTTGCAATAGAAGCAGCTGGATATTCTATGGGAAGTTTAAATAAACAAATTACTAATTAATGATAATATATAGAACCAAGAAATGAAGTATAATTTTAATAAATATTATATATGAAATCTAATAAGTAAAATCTAAGGAGAGTAAATATGGATAAAAGTGAATTACAAGGATTACTTTCTAAAGTTCAGCAAGGTGAAATATCCATTGATGAAGCTGTTGATACAATTGATTTGCCTGAATTTGGCCATCTTGGCTTTGCAACTATAGATAATCATAGACAAAGAAGAGTAGGATATCCAGAAGTAATCTATGGTGGAGGTAAAACAGACCAGCAGGTTGCCGATATCGCAGCTTATATGACTTCAAATAAGCAAAATGTATTAGTTTCAAGGGCATCAAAATCTATGTTTGAAGCAGTAAAAAAATGTTGTGACAATGCAGAGTATAACGAACTTGGAAAAACAATTGTTATAATGAACCAAGAACTCCAAATTAGTGAAGGCACAATAGCAATTGTAGCTGCGGGAACCTCTGATCTACCAGTAGTTGAAGAGGCATATGAAACTGCAAAAATATTAGGAAACAAAGTAGAAAAAATTGTTGATGTAGGTGTAGCGGGTATTCATAGATTATTTAATCGTCTTGAAGATATAAAAAAAGCAAGGGTTATAATAGTTGTCGCAGGAATGGAAGGGGCTCTTGCTAGCGTTATAGGTGGATTAGTAGATAAACCTATAATTGCAGTACCAACTAGCGTAGGCTATGGAGCAAATCTTGGAGGTATCGCAGCTCTTTTATCTATGTTAAACAGTTGTGCTAGTGGAGTTAGTGTAGTTAATATTGATAATGGATTTGGTGCGGCTTATAATGCAAGTATTATAAACCAAATGAAATAAACAGATTGGAAACTTATTTTCAGCTACTCAATTTTGGGTAGCTTTTTACATTTGTGGGAAATCATATTAAAAGTATAGTATAATATAGTTGAGTTACACTGTTAGAATACAATTTGTTGGAGGTATTTATGAATAAATTTATTTTTTCACTTAGTCTAATAATTATTGGTCTCTTGATAGGTTACATATTACAAATATTCATAAAAAACAAATGGATAACAATCCCGTTAACTACAGAAAAATTAACTAGAAATATGCAGAAAGTTGCATTACTGTTTCTAAATCCTATAGCATTAGTAGGGGCGCTATGGATAGTTAATTTAAATAGCATAAAGCTAATGGTTTTACCTTTTTTAGGGTTCTTTGCTCTGATTTTGGGTGGGATAACGGCATTTATATTTGGGAAATTACAAAAATTAAATAGAAAACAGATGGGAGCATATGTAATCAGCGGTAGTTTTACTAACTTAGGTACCATTGGAGGACTTATTTGTTTTACTTTTTTTGGAGAAGTGGGTTACGCCCTTGTACCGTTGTATAAATTATTTGAAGAATTAACTTACTATGGTATAGGATTTCCAATAGCGAAGGCATATAGTGGGGCAAGCTCAGAGAGAGAATCTTTATGGACAAGATTAAAGAATGTGTTTAGCGATGTTTTTATAATTGTAGCTTTTTTGAGTATATCAATAGGGCTTATTCTAAATTTTTTATCAGTAGATCGTCCAAAATTTTACAGTGAACTCAATAGTATAGTAATACCACTAATGACAATTATATTGCTAGCTTCTATAGGTTTAAATTTGAAATTCAACAATATGGGTAAATATATCAAACCTAGTTTATTAATTGTTATAATAAAGATTGTTATAGTACCTGTTACTATTACAATATTAGCTTATATTTTAGGCTTAGAAGAAATAAACGATGGGTTGCCATTAAAAGTAGCCTTAGTGTTAGCAAGTATGCCAACAGGATTTATTGCTATGGTACCGCCTACTATATATGATTTAGATTCTGATTTAGCCTACACTGTTTGGATTGCAACAAATGCTAGCTTGATTATAACTATTCCTATTTTAGGAATAATAACGAAATTTTAATAAATGCTATCATCTGAGATAGCTCTTCCATCTGGTATTGGATTACTTTTCAACACTCTTTTTAATGTTGTTGATACATATTATTTTGTTCTATTTCCTAGGAAATTATTTAAATTTAAGCATTTTAGGTGTTTGGTGGGGTATTGTAACAATCAATTGGAGTGGTAATAGATTTGACAAGGTTATATGAGTTACGATAAAATATATTCAACCGGTTGACTATGAAATGGCGAGAGGAAGATCAAAATGATAAAAGCAGTATTTTTTGATATGAATGAAACTTTATTAAATTTAAGTTTACTTAAGAAGAATTTCAAGAAGAGTTTTCACGATGAATATGTATTACAGTATTGGTTTACTAAGCTTTTACATACATCCACAATAATGGGTAGTATGGATAAATATAAAAATTTCGGTCAATTAGCTGAAGTTGTACTAGACAGTGTCTTTCTTGAAGGAGGCAAAGAATTAACGGATTCTACCAGGGAAGAAATATTAGGCTCATTTAGGAATTTAGCAGCATATGAAGATGTACCTGAAGCTCTTAAAATTCTTAGGCAGAATAATATAAGAGTTATTGCCGTATCGAATTCATCCTTAGAGATGATGAAAGAACAACTTACAAATGCGGGGATAATAGAATTGTTTGATACATATTATTCTGTGGATGCTGTGCAAAAATATAAACCCTTTAGCGATATATATAAATTTGTGGCTGATGAAGAGAATTTAGAGGTAAATAATATAGTCATGGTTGCATCTCATGATTGGGATTTATTCGGAGCAAAAAAAGTGGGTTTGAAAACAGCATATATAAAAAGAAAAGAAGTTATATTTAATCCATATTTTAAACATCCAGATGTAGCTGAAGGAAATATGGTTGATTTAGTAAATAAGATTATGAAAATAAAATAATTAAACTAAGGAGAAAATAAATTATGATTTTAGGAATATCAGGAAGTCCAAGACCAAATAGAATCACAGCTAATGCAATAAAAGAGGTCCTCGCCAATGTTAAAGATGAAACAGAGTATATTTCTCTTGCAGGTAAACAAATTGCAAGCTGTATCAGCTGTCTTGGGTGTACAAAGGATAATAAATGTGTAGTTAAAGATGATTTTCCAGAAATAGCAGAAGTAATGGTTAGAGCAGATGCTATAGTAATAGGAGTCCCGAATTACTATAATGTACCTAACGCATTATCACATAGTTTGTTAGAAAGATGTTTTTGTTTCCGCCATCAAAGTGCATTTCTTTTAAAAGATAAACCTATTATTATTCTTTCAACAGGATACTCTGCTGATGAAGAAAATAGTCAGGTGCTGAAAATAGTTGAGAATTTCGCAGAAAACAATAAGATGAATGTTGTATCAAAATTTTTAGTGGGTGCTTTTTCTCAATGTTATACTTGTGAATATGGTTTAACTTGTGCTGATGGTAATGTTGTAAGGAATAATGGATTTGTGGATGAAATTACTTTTGAAATGTTACCTCCTGAGTTTGATATGCAAATGGAATCAATAAAAAAATGTCAAAATGCAGCATATTTATTAGATAATATTTTGAGTAATGAATAAAAATAAGTGCCAATAGAGAGAAACTATATGGCAAAGATAATTAAAAAAGTTAATGATATAGTCGGTATAAAAAGGGGTGATATATTATAATAAATTACACAAAAATCATAGAAAAACATAGAAATTATTACTACAAAGGTGAGACAAAAAATATTGAATATAGACTGCAAAAATTAAGAGAGCTGAAAAAAACTATTCTCATATATGAAGATGATATTGCGGAGGCGCTATATAAGGACCTTGCAAAATCTAAACATGAAGCTATAACTACGGAAATAGGGTTTACTTTGAATGAAATCAAAACCGTTATGAAAGGACTTCCAAAATGGGGCAAGGTTAAAAAGAGAAAAACTAACCTTATAAATTTTCCAGCTAAATCTTATACGTTTAGGGAACCCTTTGGCGTGACACTTATTATGGGGCCTTGGAATTATCCTTTTCAGTTGGTAATGGCGCCACTTATCGGTGCTATTGCAGGTGGAAATTGTGCTGTAGTAAAACCTTCAGAATTAGCACCAAATACGGCGATTATTCTTGAAAAAATAATAGCAGAAACCTTCGATGATAAGTACATTTCCATTATTCAGGGAGGTATACCAGAGACAGAGGCACTTTTAGAGGAACATTTTGATAAAATTTTCTTCACAGGTAGTACAAAAGTAGGAAGTATAGTTATGAGCAAAGCATCAAAACATTTGACACCAGTAGTCCTTGAACTTGGAGGTAAAAGTCCTACTATAGTTGATGATACTGCAAATTTGACTAAAGCTGTTAAACGTATTGTTTTTGGAAAAGGAATTAATGCAGGACAAACCTGTGTGGCTCCAGATTATGTACTAGTGCATGAAAAGGTAAAAGATGCTTTTTATAAAACATTTAGTAAAGTAGTGAGAGAATTATACGGAGATGATTTGCTAGGGAATGATGATTACGGCAGAATGATAAATAGTAGGAATTATGAAAGAGTGAAATCTTATATAGGTGATGGAAAAGTTATTTTTGGTGGTGGAACTGATGATGAAAATCTCCATATTGATTTGACGTTAATAGAGGTTCTGAATCTTGATAAGCCTATTATGAAAGAGGAAATCTTTGGACCAATATTACCAATAATAAGTTATAGTAATTACGGGGAGTTAATAAATATCATAAGAAGAAATTCAGATCCTCTAGCGCTGTATGTATTTAGTGAAAATAGAGAATTTATAGATTCATTAATTAAAGATGTTCCCTTTGGTGGAGGGTGTATCAATGACACAATTATGCATCTTACTAATGAGCACTTACCCTTTGGTGGCAGAGGGAGTAGCGGGATAGGTAATTATCATGGATGGTATAGTTTTGAAGCCTTTACTCATGAAAAATCAATTCTCAAAAGTTCAACATTTTTTGACTTGCCACTGAGATATCCACCTTATAAAGAAAAAGTATTATCCTTAATTAAGCGATTGATGTACTAATGTTTTGGACTTAAGTTACTTTTTAGTGACTTAAGTTATTTTTTTGTCTAAATTTAGTGACTTCAGTTATGCTCTGAAAAAGAAGTAATTACCTTTGATGTGTTGATGTTAATAAGGAGTTTCAATAGAATAATATTATGAATACAAGGAAATTTTTTTATAACAAAGTAATAAATCAAAAAGGGGGATTATATGAAAAATAAATTAGTAGTTTTAATTATGATTTTATTGACTTTAGTTTTTTTAGTTTCAGGTTGTGGGAATGCAGAAGAGGACAGTGGAGAAAATGAGAATAATAAAGCAGTGGAAGAGGTAGTTGAAAAAGAAACACAAAAAAATGAAGAAACTGATGAAGAATCTCAGCAGGGTGAGTCTAATATTGAAGGCATTAAAAATGAGATTTCATCAATAAAACCACCTAATGAGTTTAATATGGTAGTTGAAGGGGCAAGTAAAGGATCAGATTTTGAGTTTGAACTTAAGTATGATATCTATTATAGAAATAATGATGTAAGAATAGATACTTATTGGGAGGATAAGGCCATTTCTTCAGCTATTTATAATGAAAAAGATGATGCTACTTATGTACATACAATGAATTATACAGATTATGCAGAGTATTCAAAGGGTAATTTATTACCTATAAGATTAATAGATGTAGATTTTTTAGAAGGAATTGAAATGGATACGTCTGATATGACTCTAACTGCGAATTATGAAACTTTTGAGGGAGAAAAAGTTTTATATATAAAAAGTAGTATAAATAATGGAGTAACTACAGAAATGTGGTACTCACTAGAGTACTTAGTACCGATAAAATTTCATGAAGTATCTATAGATGAAGATGGAAAGGAAGAAATTGATTGGCAGGTAGTTAGGGTAGATGAAACGACACCAATTGATGACGATGTTTTTTACATACCGGACGATATAGAAATTAATGAAAATAGTGCAGATGATTACTATGGAGATGATGATTACTATGAGGATGACGATTGGGAATCTGAAGATGATTATTCAGATGAGCCAATGTACCCTACTACAGAGGAACAATCAAACAAAACAAGAGAATTGCTTTTATATAAGGTCGATTATATTGATGCAGAAGATGTAAGTATGTTGGATATGACACAAATATTTTATTATTCAAATGAATCATATGAAAATCTAGTTAAGTATTTTAAGGGGCTGCTAGAAGATACAGAAGATTATTACATTATGGAAGAAGATAAAAAAACATCATTTGATGGAACGTTAAATGGAAATCCTGTAATTGTAATAGTTAATAATTATATGAAATATGAACCAGAGGTTGACGGGAATGGAGTTAATGTAAATTATTATTAATATCAATACTAATAGCGAATTAAAAGCTGACCAAAGATGGACAGCTTTTAATTAACATAGTATTTAAGATATTTGTTTTTGTGATTCTAAAAAGATTGTAGTTTTAGGTAATATGTCTTTGAACTTTTCTAGTGATTTTATTGTGGATTTTCTATAGCCGAATTTATCATCTTCTTCAAAAGGCAAATGAAAAACTAACAATTCTTCAGGCCTAATTATTTCACTAATTATTTTTCTACCTTTTGATAAGCAAATAAAAGGAAAGTTTAAAAATGCAATATCTATTTTTTCTTCAGCTAGAAACTTTCGGAGGAATTCCTCATCTATAGATGTGTCTCCAATATGCAAAAATGTTTTTGTTCCTAAATTTATGATGTAGCAATAATTATTTATATTCTGATAATCCACTCCATCATGTAATGACCTAAAATATTTTATACTTATATTTTCAAAAGAAATATGTTTTATTTCACCGATTTTAGAGTGCAGTAAGATTTTGTTTTGTACTTCTTCTAGTGTTTTGCTACTATTATTTTGCATTTCTCTTTCTAAATATTTAGGCGAAATTAAAAATGTACTTTTGTTATTGTGAGTATATTCTAAAACTTTTTTTGCATCCATATGATCTATATGCTGGTGAGTGAATAATAGATAATCTATGTTATTGAAGGGTTCAATTCCTTTGACGATTTTATCTAATAATGATTTTGGTACAGAACTAAAAGATAGAGCTTTTTTTGAATGGATACCATCTACCAGAATTTTTGTGTTATTATATTCAATCATTATACCTGCATTAGCTATATAAGTAATAATGCACGTATTTATTATTTCATTCTTATAATCATTTTTTGAGGAAATCATATTCATTATAAAAACTCCTTTTCTAGATAATATTCTTTTACTTTGATAATAAATATCTATTATGCAGTAGTACGGAATAAATCAACGCTAAAGTCAATTATATAAATATTTCTATAATTAATCAATAAAATTAGTTGGTATTTCTCTATGTAACATTATATCGGTGGACATTGTATTTATGATATAATACAACTCAAAGGATAATAATAAACGTAAGGAGAAAAAAATGAGAAATTTAATTAATAGAGGTAGATTTAGAAATAATGGATATTTGTTAATTACATATATTTTTGTGCTTGGACTTATACTAAAATATTCAGATGTTATAGGAAGTAGTGTAAATAAAGGCGTGGGTGCTTTTAAGGCTTTATATATAGGGATAGCTATTGCCTATATAATTAATATTCCTATGAAAAGTATAGAGAAGCTTCTAAAAAATAAAATTAAGAAACACACAAGAGCAATAGCTATTGGAATAACATATATTCTTGCGATAATTGTTTTAGGACTATTATTAAATATTGTTATACCCCAACTTATTGAGACTATCACAAATATAGTTTCTAAAGCTGATTCTTTTGGTGGAACATACGAAAAACTTGCAGTGTATTATAAAGAATATTTCAACTCAAGTATGCCTGTTAATTTGGAGGATATTATGACACGGGTTGCTGATGGAATAGGGGGAATTGCTAATAATGTAATGGCATCCATTACATCAATTGTTAGCCAATCTGTTAGTTTTTTTATTGGAATTATAGTATCGGTATATTTACTAGCGGCTAAAGAACATATGACTTGTCAAGTTAAAAAAATGTTAGGTGCCCTTGTAAGTGTTGAAAGAGGTAACAAAATCCTAAGATTTTTTAGAAAGGTAAATGATATTTTTACAAATTATATCTCAGGAATACTTGTAGATGCAATTATAATTGGTGCTCTTATAACATTGATGATGTTAATTCTAAAGCTACCATATGCAGTTTTGGTTGGTGTTGTAACTACCTGTCTTGCGATAATTCCTATATTTGGGGCTTTTGTAGCTATGTTTTTTGGTGCAATATTAATATTAGCAGTTAGTCCTATTAAGGCACTTTATTTTATTATTGGTTTTCAGGTTGTTCAACAATTTGAAAACAACTTAATTTATCCAAGAGTAGTAGGATCATCTGTTGGACTGCCAGGTCTTTGGACATTACTTGCTGTTAGCGTTGCCGGAACGATTTTTGGCTTTCTTGGAATGCTCGTTGCTGTACCTGTAACATCAGTAATATATATGGTTATATCTGATTTTTCAAATACGAGAATGGATGAAAAAAATATGAGTATTGATGATGACGGAGATTATGTGTCTAAGGAGAGTTAGCTATAAAAGCTATTTGCTAGAAGTGATTAATAGCTTCAGGTATTTATTTATATCCATAATTAAAGAATATAAGGTATAATGCAGAAGGTAAAGTCATGCCATATTTAAGTGTAATAAAATTGAGAAAAAGCTAATAAAGATTTAGCCAATAAGTTAATTAGAAGAGATGCGTAGGCTAGGGTAATAATTTAGCAGATGATGAGAGGTGGCATATGAAATTATTTTTAATAAGACATGGACAAACAGATTGGAATGTAAAAGGTAGAATACAAGGAAGTTATGATAGTGAGTTAAATGCCACTGGTATATTGCAGGCAAAAGACTTAGGTGAAAAAATATTAGAACTAGATTATAAGTTTGCAAAAATATATTCAAGCCCTGGCAGAAGGGCAGCTAAAACAGCAGAAATTTTGAGTGGCATTACTAAGGTGGAGTATTTATCAATAGATGGACTTAGGGAAGTTAATTTTGGAGATTGGGAAGGACTTACTTGGAATGAAGTAAAAGAAAAACACCCTGAAGAGTTTGGTGTTTGGTACAACAATCGAAGATATACCAAAATACCAAATGGAGAAACTTATCAGGAAATGTTGGAGCGTGTTTTGATTGAAATTAATAAAATCATTGGAGAGAATTCAGAGGATGTTGCAATTGTAACTCATAGTGCCGTTATTATGGGCCTTCAATGTTATATAACAAACACTCCATTCGAAAAAATGATGACATTCAGAATAGAGAATAGTTCAATAATGGAAATTGATAGTGAGGCATTTCTGCTGGATTAAAATATAGTAAGTAAATAAGTTCTCTCAATAAGAGCAGTGATGCTTTTATAATAAGCACACCACTAGAAAATCATAGAATAGTGATTATTATGTTAGTATTAAAAATACATGAATCACTATAAATAAGGCTAAAAAAATGGTATAATAAGATTAATTTATGCTGAATATTATCGTATTTGATATTTTAAGCTTTGATTTGCTCATAATTTCTCGAAGGGACACTCTTAAATGAAATCAAATATATCTTTAAAAGAAAATAGATTAGTAGTTATTATTATTGGAAGTTTGATTTTTGGTATAGCATTTGTTTTTCAGATGAAATTAGCAAATGTGCCAACCTTTTGGAATGGTATTATCGCTCAAATTCAAGTCTTGACATCAATCTATATGGTTTTTCGTGTACCAGGTTTAGGGAGGGTAATAGCTTCTATTTTTAATATAATTTTGATAATGGCAATATCTATTCATTTTACAGCATGTGGGAATTCTCAGGTTTTACCAGGTATATTTGTAGCCATGGGGACTATTATTACAATACAGATTATTGGCTATTATAATAAACAGTTAATTATTAAGAATCAGGAGATAATAAAAGAGAAAACGGATAAGGCAAATGAGATTATAGAACTTCAGGATATGGCGATTATGTCAATGGCAGCGCTAGCAGAGACTAGAGATAACGAAACAGGTAAACATATCCAACGAACGAAATTATATGTTAAAGTTCTTACAGAGTACTTGCTTGAAAAAGGGGAGTATTGCCATATTTTAAATAGCAAGATGGTAACTATGATAGTTGCATCTGCTGCATTACATGATATTGGAAAGGTAGGAATACCCGATTCAATATTATTAAAACCTGGCAAGTTAAATGTGCAAGAATTTGAAGTAATTAAACAACATACAATACTAGGCTTTGAAACTATTATGAAAGCGGAAAAGTTAATGGAAGAAAAAGATAAATTCTTGAAGTATGCTGGTGAAATTATACTGTATCATCATGAACGTTTTGATGGTATGGGTTATTTATACGGTTTAAAGGGTGAAGAAATACCTTTATCTGCGAGAATTATGTCAGTTGCAGATGTTTATGATGCATTGACAGATAAGAGAGTTTATAAAGAGCGTTTTTCTCATAATAAAGCATTTAACATAATAAAAGAGGAATCAGGAAAGCAATTTGATCCAGTAATTGTAGACGCATTTATTGCGTGTCACGAAACTTTTAAAATGATTGCTGAGAAATATCGTGATGATTTAGATGAATAGAGAAAAGAATATAAAAGTAAGTGAATAGAAAGATGTCTCATTAAAAGAAATAAAACAATTGCTTGATATACAAACAACATACAACATACAACAAAGGAAGTTCACCTAGTGAACTTCTTTATGTATTTTTATATTAAATTTTTTAGTGATTACTAAGTTGAATATATTTCGATCGATAGAAAAAATAATGAAATATTAAAAAATATAATCATTCATTAGGGTAACTGTGACTTTGTAAAATTTATGTATAATAAAAATCAATCTTTCTATTTGTTGTATAATAAAATAAAAGCAAAAATAAAGGAGTATAACATATGGTAAAATCAATTATGAAAGATATATTTTTCCTCAATCAAAAATCAGAACAAGCTACAAAAGAGGATATGCAAGTAGTACAGGATTTGCTTGATACACTTAAAGCAAATGAAGAAGGTTGTGTAGGGCTAGCGGCTAATATGATTGGCGTTAAGAAAAGAATTATTGCAATAAACATGGGATTTGCCAATGTTGCTATGATTAATCCTGTCATAGTCAATAAGTCAGGAGAATATGAAGTAGAAGAGGGATGCTTATCGTTAATAGGTGTTAGGAAGACTATTAGATATAAAGAAATCGAAGTAGAATATTTAGATTCGGGGTTTAAAAAGAGAAAGGCTAAGTATACAGGATGGATTGCACAAATTATTCAGCATGAAGTAGACCACTGTGATGGTATAATAATATAAAAAATTGTTTGGAATTAACCAAATAAGGGAGGGAAAAGTATTGGAGTTTAAAATAAAAAAGTTTAGAGAATTAGGGGTATATGAATTACACGATATATTAAGGATAAGAAATGAAGTATTTATTGTTGAGCAAAATTGTGTTTATCAGGACTGTGATGAAAAAGACCTAAGAGCATATCATTTATATGTTGTAGAAGATAATAAAGTTATCGCCTGTTTGAGGATTTTGGAAAAAGGTGTTTCTTTTGATGAAATATCTATCGGGAGGGTATTAGTAGATAAAAAATATAGAGGTACGGGATTAGGTAGAGAGATATTAATAAAAGCTATAGATTTTATTAATAATGAACTTAATGAAAAACAAATTCGAATTTCAGCACAGGAGTACTTGCTTGATTTTTACAAAAGTTTAGGTTTTGCAGCTGTTTCGGATGTGTATCTTGAAGATGATATACCTCACATTGAGATGATTTATAAATAAGGTAAAGATTAATTTATCAGCAGAAAAAATTAGGAGGAGTAACATATGATGATAAGAGAAATAGCTAATAAATATAAGAAACAGGTTATTGATTTGAGAAGAAACTTTCATAAATTTCCTGAGGAAAGCTTGAAAGAGTTTAAGACAAGTGAAGAAATAAAAAAAGAATTAGATAAAATAGGTATTCCATATAAATGTGTAGCTGAAACAGGCATTATTGCAGAAATCAAAGGTTCAAAGGATGGAAAGACTGTTGCTTTGAGAGCTGATATAGATGGCTTATCTGTGACAGAATTGAATGAATGTGATTATAAATCTCAAAACGAAGGTTTTATGCATGCATGTGGACATGATTGCCATATATCTATGCTTTTAGGAGCAGCTATGATATTAAATGAAATAAAAGATGATATTAATGGAAGTGTAAGATTAATCTTTCAACCAGCTGAGGAAGTTGGAAAGGGAGCAAAAAAAGTAATTCAATCCGGTGCTATAGAAGGTGTGGATGGAGTATTTGGAATACATATATGGAGTGATATTGAATGTGGTTCAGTATGTGCACAAGCAGGGCCTTTAATGGCTTCGGCAGATTTATTTACAATAAAAGTAGAAGGTAAAGGTGGGCATGGTTCTGCTCCTCATCAGGGAATAGATGCTGTTGTTGCTTCAGCAGCTATAACTATGAATCTTCAATCAATAGTAAGTAGAGAGCTTAATCCATTAGAAACAGCAGTTGTAAGTGTTGGTTCAATAAAAGCGGGTTCTAGGTTCAATGTTATTGCCAGTGAAGGAGTTTTGGAAGGAACAACAAGGTGTTTTAATAATGATATAAGAAATAAATTTCCAGAAATAATCGAGAGAGTGGCTAAAGATACTGCTTCAGCTTTTAGAGCGAATGCTAGTATTAATTATATATCGGGGACTTCTGTTGTAATTAATGACGATGAATGTTCAAAAATAGCAAAAATAGCTACTGAAAAAATCGGTGCAAATGCTATTACGATAGAGAAAATTACAGGGGCAGAAGATTTTGCAGAATATATGAGTATTGTTCCAGGAGTATTATGTTTTGTTGGTTGTAGAAATAAAGATAAAGGGGCCTGTTATCCTCAACATCACCCTAAGTATACAGTAGATGAAGATTCACTAGAAATCGGATCAGCACTATATGCACAATATGCCTATGATTTCTTAAACAACTAAAAGTCTGACTAAAACAAATTAATGGATTCCAAAAATCATTTCGAGAGAGCCGACCAAAACCCTTGGGAGATGGGAACAAATATTTACAAATTACATATCGGCTTCTAGGGTTTTTGTAAATATTTAGATATAAATAAAACATATACTATACCCACAGTAGCTCCCAACAAATGAGCTAATTCGGAAATATTATTAGCAATAAAAAGACCACTATATACTTCTTTAGCTAGGAATAAAATAGCTATAAAAATAAATGTAAGAGGGATTCTATTTTCCTTCATATTTGTAAAAGAAGTTAGAACAATCATCATAAATACAATACCACTAGCACCAAGTATACCACTATGAAAAAGAAGAACTTGCACAATACCTGTAAGAACGGTAGTAGTAATAATTAATATAAATAAAACTCTTGAAGAATACTTTTCTTCTAGCATAGGACCAATAAGTAGAAAAATAGTCATATTTCCTAGTAAATGATCAACTGATGCGTGGCCTAGTGGGTAAGAGAATAAAGTAAATAAGCCTACTAAAGAAAACCCACCTCTATAAACAAAAAGATTATTAATTAGATCTATAGGAAGTATTTTATCAATAAAAAAAACAGATATTGCTATTATGGATATTGTCAGAACTAAAGGTGAATTATATTCAATCTTATTAAATATTTTTTTCATAAGTAGCCTCCTGTGAATAATGGATAATTTTTCTTTGCAGTTTTGCAATTTCTTAACTTAAAAGCAAAACACATCAGTTTTATCTAGAAAAACCTTGCTAATTTAGTTCATAGAGCAGATGGAGTTTTTATTCCATCTTTTTTATTTTTTTTCCCATCTACCGTTACTATATACATATGTGCCAGCTTCTTTGTTACTATCGTTATTATAATAGGAGATGAAATCTCCCTTATCGTTGTGGGTGAATGCAGTGTCGTTTAAAGTTACGCCACTTCCAATAGTGATTTCTGTTATAGCATTGTATGCAAAAGCGTAATTATCAACATATGTAACACTATCAGGGAGTGTTATACTAGTGAGTTCGTTATTAGCAAAAGCCGTGTCAGCAATTACCTTTAATCCTTCATTTAGTGTAATTTCTTTTAAGTTATTATTATCGAAGGCCAATACGTTTATAGTTTCTACACTACCTGGTATTTCTACAGTTTCAAGTTCGTTATTACGAAAAGAAAATTTATTAATAGAAGTTAAAGTGTCAGGTAAGACAAGACTAGTTAAACCTATAGAGTCTAGTGCTCGAAATGCAAGACCTGTTACGGTAACACCGTCTATTTCACTTGGAATAACTAAATCAGTAGAAGTACCATCATAAGATTCTATAATACCAGAGGATGAGTTGAAGCTAAAATCAGATGCTGGTGTAACTGTTCCTTGTGAATCTATTAATTCCCACTTTTCAGAGTCAAGATTCCATGTGAATTCTACATCGCTTTGCTGTGGCTCAGCCACCTTTACTAAGAATTCAGGAATTAATACGCTCATTAAATAGTCACTTTCATCACTTGAAGCAAATGGATCATTTTCAGGGTAGGTTGTCCTATAAAGTGAGGTAGCTGAATTAAGGGTTTTTAAACTTGCTGTATCAGCCTTTTTCTTAGAGTTAGATAAGATGCCTAAATAGTTGGGTATAGCAATTGTAGCAATAATTGCTATAACAGCTAAAGTTATAATTAATTCAATTAGTGTAAAGCCTCTATTTTTTTCACATACTTTATTCTTTGTCATAGATTACCTCACTTAATAATATAATCCTAATCTCTTCACTTCATTACTTATAGTATACATTAACAACATATTTTTTAAAAGATGATTTATAAGCAAGTAATAAATGAATTGCTAAACAACTTGCTTATTCAGATATGAAAGATATTCTTGATTATAATGAATAAGATATCTTATATGGCTTAAAAGACGTAAAAAAGGGAGGTGAAAACCATCCCTTTTAGTATTATCTAAATAGATTTTTAACGGCCGATATAGGTAAAAATAATAATATTCCAAATGCAATGCCTAATTCATTGTAGAGCTTGCTATTCTTTACTGCCTTACCTGTAAGTCTGTTTTTTAAAGAGCCAAGTGCTATGCCGTGAGCATTTCCCATTGTAATGATTTTAGTTACAGCTAAAATACCTTGTGCTTTTATTTCACCGTAAGTATCAACTAATCTTTGCCACGCGGAAGCATCATAATTACCTTTTGATTCTGCGTAATGTTGAGCGAAAAATAATGCTATAGCTTCATCTTTTTTTATATTATCTAGGATACCTGATAGCATTCCTTGAATATCTTCTTCCGACATACCCATTTCAAGAGCATCCTTGGTGTGCTTATAAGAGCAAAGTTGACATCCATTTACCTCTGTAACGGCAAGCATTACATGATTTTTGAGTTCTTTTGATATTAAGTTTTGCTTTTCGGCTTTTCTCATATTCTTTGCAGAACTAATTGCACTATCTACTATGTGATAAAACTCCCCTGTAGTAAATATACGTTTGTTAAATTCTTTAGACATAATTATTCAACCCCCTGATAATTAAATGTTTTTAATATATGGAGTACTTTGTTCAATAATTTTCAAAGCTAATATTAATTCATCTAACTGTTCTTTAGTAAAATCAGAAAATCTATTGGAGAGATGCCTATACAATTCTTCTTTCAATTCTCTGAAAATTTCTAATCCATTGGAACTTAGGTTTAAATGGACAATCCTTTGATCATTTTCATCTCTAGTTCTATTAATTAAATCTTGAGAACTTAATTTTGATAAAACTCTAGATAAAGCACCAGTATCTATAGATAATATTTCACTTAGCTTGGTTACTGTAGTATTTGGATTCGAGAGAGCACTAAAATATCCAGTTGGTGGAATGAGGTGGCATATGGATATCTAATGTCAAATAATGTTCTAGAGTAGGGATGAGATAAGCTTGATTGTATTTCTACTGAAAGTAATAATTTATATAGGCTTGCTTTACAGCTTTGAAAACATTTCTTGAAATAGGTATAAGTTGGTTGTTTGTCATTGTTAAACCATTTTTTGATAAACTCTTAATATAGTCTAAGTTGACTATATATGAACGATGAGGCTTTATGAAACGTTTATCTGTTAATAAAACTATTTCAACTTTAGAAAGAGTAGTAATGCTTTCTATTACGACTCCGTTTGTTTGATGAAAAAATATAGTTCTTTTTATAACATCAATATATATCAGGTCATGCATAAATATTTTGACCATACCTATTTGTGTTTTGACAATGATATATTTTTTTGTTTCACTGTAAATATCTTTGATAGCTTTTCCTAAAACAGAATAGAGCTTGTCCTTTTGAACTGGCTTCAATAGATAGTCAAAAGCACTCACAGAATAAGACTCTATTGCAAATTCTGGACTTGAAGTTAAGAATATGATTTTGCCAACGGGATCTTTACTTCTTATATAAGTAGCAAGTTCCATGCCGGTTATTCCGGGTATGATGATATCTAAAAGAAAAATATCAAAACACTTGCCGCTTTCAAGCTGATGGATCAGCTCTAAACTACTTTTAAAACTATGGACTTCTATTTTAATTTCTGTAAAGTTGCAGCTTAAAAATTCATATATAAACTGACGGATATGTAAAAGGTCCTGATTGTTATCATCGCAAAGCGCAATTTTCATATTATCACCTAAATTTCATTGAAAGTTTTGATTTAATTATAACACGATAACTTATAAAAAGAGATTTAAATTACATTTCATATAAATAAAATTACACTTCATAAAGAATAGCAATGAAGTGAATCCTTTTATGATAAAATTAAGAGGCTGTGCTAAAACTATAAATGAAAGGATGTGAAATTTAGTTAGAATATAGAATATACTATATTTTTTACTAGGAAAAAATGGGGAAGAAATTACTAGCAACATTACTTGTTATGTTATTAATAATGAGTAACATTAATGTTAAGAATGTGTTTGCTGCAAATAATTACGTTGGGGGAACTGTGAATATTGATACTCCTTGGACAGGCAGTACTTTAGAAGATACTGTGACAGGGCTACAATCAACTTTAACAGAAATAACTACACTAAACATAACAGCAGGAGAATTAACAGATGTTGATGTTATGTGGATTAGTAAAGAATTATCAGAACTTGTAACACTTAGAATAACAGGGGATGCATATTTTACAGGTAATACTTTGGCAGATTTCGCTTTTTCAGATGCCGATTTTATAGGTACGAATATGTCAAAACTAGAGACAGTAACTATTGATATTGATGAAAGTAAAAAGTTTAGTTTTGGAGACAATGCATTTCGTTCTTGTAATAGCTTAACAAATGTAAGTTTATCTAAAGCGACTACATTTGGAAATTATGCATTTTATGATTGTGAGGTTCTAATAAACGTAAGCTTACCAAATGTAACTTCATTTGGAAATAACGCTTTTTATTTTTGTTATGCTCTAACAGACGTAACATTACCAAATGTAATTACATTTGGAGACTATTCATTTTCGGCTTGTAATGCATTAACAAGTATAAGTTTACCTAAAGCAACTACATTTGGGAAAAATGCATTTTATTCTTTAGATGCCTTAACAAATGTAAGTTTACCAGAAGTAACTGAATTTGGAGATAATGCATTTTATCAATGTAGTGCATTAGAAAGCATAACTTTACCTAAAGCAACTAAATTTGGAAATTATGTATTTTGTAATTCTGATACATTAACAAGTGTATCTTTACCAGAAGCAACTGAATTTGGAAGTATTGCATTTTATAGTTGTGATGCCCTAGAAAGTATAACATTAGATAAAGCTACTATATTTGGAGGTAGTGCATTTGGTATGTGTAATGCATTAACGAGTGTAACCTTACCAGAAGCAACTGAATTTGGAAGTAGTGCATTTTATAGTTGTGATGTCCTAACAACCATAAACTTACCAAAAGTAACTAAATTTGGAGATGATGCATTTATGTTTTGTGATGCATTAACAAGTGTAAACTTACCAGAAGCAACTGAATTTGGAGAAGACGCATTTTTTTCTTGTGATGTACTAACAGACATAAGTTTACCAAAAGCAATTACATTTGGAAATGGGGCATTTAAGTATTGTGGTGCATTAAAAAGTGTAAGCTTACCAGAAGCAACTACATTTGGAGAAGAAGCATTTTTTGGTTGTGATGAATTAACAAGTGTGAGTTTACCAAAAGTAACTACATTTGGAAATTATGCATTTAAAAGCTGCGATAAGGCAATAAAAATGACACTAGGTGCTACACCTGCTACTATGCCTATTAATGCGTATTATGATCTTCCTGACGCAGCTACAATTTTAGTACCAGTAAGTGCAGGTAGCACATATAAAGCAGTGAATGATGGAAATACAGGGGATAACCTATGGTACGGATGGATCATAGACGATAAAAACACTTATGATTCTGCTACTGGAACTGTGAATGTTGATAATGTTTGGACAGGAACTTTAGCTGGAAATATAGAAAATTTACCAACAAATTTAGAAGACATAACCACACTAAACATAATAACAGGAATATTAACAGATGATGATGTTATGTGGATTAGTAAAAAATTATCAGGACTTGTAACTCTTAGTATAACAGGAGATGCATCTTTTGAAGGTAATACTTTGCCATTTTACGCTTTTTCAAATAAAACTAGTGCAGGTACTAAAATGTCAAAACTAGAGACAGTAACTATTGATATCGCTGGTACTGGAAATCTTAGTTTTGGGTGGAATGCATTTTATGGTTGTACTGCTTTAACAAGTGTGGATATACAAGAAGTAAGTACTTTTGACCAAGATGCATTTAATGGTTGTACTGCATTAACAAGTGTAAGTTTGCCAAAAGCTAAAACATTTGAATATAATGCATTTGCCAGTTGTTCTTCACTAACAAATATAACATTACCAGAAGCTACTGAATTTGGAGCGTGTGCATTTTCAGGTTGTAATGCCTTGATAAATATAAACCTACCAAAAGCTTCTTTTTTTGGGAATCATCTATTCAATGGGTGTTCTGCACTAACAACTGTAACATTACCAGAAGCTACTATATTTGGAGCTTTTGCATTTGCAAATTGTGATGCTTTAACAAGTATAAGACTACCAAAAGCTACTACATTTGGAACTGCGGCATTTACAGGTTGTGATGTACTAACAATTGTAGTATTACCAAAAGTTACTAGTTTTGGAACAAATATATTTGACAGCTGTAACAAAACAATAAAAATGACACTAGGTGATATACCTCCTACTGTTGGTGATTTTGCTGGGTATACCCCTACTGAAACACCTATAATTTTAGTTCCAGTAAGTGCAATTAGCACATATAAATCAGTATTTGATGGAGATGATGATACTAACAAATGGTACGTATGGAATATAATTTCTAAATCATTTACATTAACTTACACAGCAGGAAGTAATGGTACAATAACAGGGACATCACCTCAAACAGTGGATTATAACAGCACTGGAACTACAGTAACAGCAGTTGCAGATGCAGATTATCATTTTGTAAAATGGAGCGATGGTGTTACAACTAGTTCAAGAACTGATGCAGGTGTAACAAGTAATATAAATGTAACAGCGGAATTTGCAATAGATACATTTACATTAACTTATGATGCAGGAACGAACGGTACAATAACAGGGACATCATCTCAAACAGTAGGATATAACCTAAGTGGAACTACAGTAGAAGCAGTTTCAAATACAGGTTATCATTTTGTAAAATGGAGTGATGGAGTTACAACTAGTTCAAGAACTGATGCAGGTGTAACAAGTAATATAAATGTAACAG